>JANMHO010000114.1:0-10121 GCA_031375195.1 Rhodobiaceae bacterium | reverse complement strand
AAGATCAGCCAGCAGCGTGGTGATGTCGCGGAACATGATGCCGGGCTTTGGGTAGTCCGGAATGGTGCGGATGTAGCGTTTGATGTCGAAGCCGTTGCGAAGATCCATGTCCAGTTTCCTTTATGGCCACTTCACCAGAGGCGGCATGGATGACACAATTGATTCCACATTGCCGCCAGTTTTCAGGCCAAACAAAGTGCCGCGATCATGCAGCAGGTTGAACTCCACATAGCGGCCGCGGCGAATGAGTTGCTCATCGCGGTCGGCTTCCGTCCAGGGCATATTCATGTTGCGGCGAACGATTGCGGGGAAAACTTGCAGAAATGCTGTACCGACGGCTTTTACGAAATTGAGGTCTGTGGCGAAATCATTGGTGTTGAGATAGTCAAAGAAGATGCCGCCAATGCCCCGGGGTTCATTGCGGTGGGGGAGGAAGAAATATTCATCGCACCAGGTTTTGTATCTTTCATAGTCGGCAATTGGGTGGGCGCTGCAAGTGGATTTGAAAGCGGCATGGAAGCTTTTTGAGTCCAAGTCTTCCTGATTTCGCCTGCGGTTTAGCACCGGGGTTAAATCGGAGCCGCCGCCGAACCAGGATTTGGATGTCACGACATAGCGCGTGTTCAAGTGTACGGTTGGGATGTTGGGGTTCCAGAAATGGGCAATTAATGAAATGCCTGACGCCCAGAAGCTTGGGTCTTCCCCGGCTCCCGGTATTTGTTTTCTGAATTCGGGCGAGAATTCGCCATGGACAGTTGAGCAGTGCACGCCGACTTTTTCAAACAGGCGACCATGCATCATGGACATCAAGCCGCCGCCGCCATCGTTTTCGCGCACCCAAGGTGTTTGCACAAAGCGCCCGGCGGGCGACTTGCTTTCCAGTTCGGTTTCGAGCTTTTCAAATTCAGCGACGATCATGTCCCGCAGGGATTGGAACCACAGCTGGGCAGTGGTTTTTTGTTCAATATCCATGAAAAAAACTTAGCGCGTTTTGAAGAGGAGTTACAATGCCGGAAAGCCGCCCACTTGTCGCAGCGCCTCGCCGGTGACCATGGCGCAGGCAAGGCTAACATTGAGTGAGCGCTCATTTGGCAGCATGGGTATCAAAACCCGCGCCGCAACTGATTGATGGACTTCGGGCGGCGCTCCGGAACTTTCCTGGCCAACGAGGATGGTGTCATCGGGGGAAAAGCTGAAATTGGTGTAGGGTGTTTCGGCTTTTGTCGACAGCAGCACGAGGCGGCGGCTGGAATTTGCAGCATGGAAAGCCTGCCAGGACGGGCTTCTTCTGACGGTGGCGCGATCGAGGTAATCCAGCCCCGCGCGGCGGAAGGAAGAATCAGTCCAAGCGAAGCCCGCCGGCTCGATTATTGTGACGGTCAGGCCGAAGCAGGCGCACATCCTGATGATGGTCGCGGCGTTGGGGGCAATATCTGGCTGGTAGAGCGCCAATTCAATCATGATTGCCTGCTTTTAGCCAATCCTTCTGGAGCCGTTAAGGGCCGCCGCTCCTGCGACAACTCATGGCTAGACAACATTCATGGCCAGTGTCAAAACCGCCTGAGCAAAGGCGCCAGAGGCAAAACGAGGGATAAAAACGTGTCCACAGCGATACATGCAGACGTGAATCGGCGGGATTTTCTGTTCATTGCAACGGGGGCGGCGGCGGCGGTTGGGACGGTGCTGACGGCATGGCCCTTCATTAGCCAGATGAACCCGGATGCTTCGGTTCTGGCCATGGCCTCCATTGAAGTTGATCTCGCTCCCCTGGCCGAGGGGCAGGAAATCACCATCAAGTGGCGTGGCAATCCGGTGCTGGTGCGGCATCGTTCGGCCAAAGAGATTGAATTGGCCAAATCTGTAAAGATAGAAGAGTTGATTGATACGGACGCCCGCAGCGGCAATGTCAAAGACGGCGAATTGGCGACCAATGAAAACCGCGTTGTTGGCGGCAAGGATGCCTATATCGTGATGATGGGCGTTTGCACCCATTTGGGTTGCGTGCCGATCGGCAACCAGGGTGATTTCGGCGTTGTCGAAGGCAACGCCAGGGTGGGCGGCTGGTTCTGTCCCTGCCATGGCTCGATGTATGATACGGCGGGGCGGGTTCGCAAGGGCCCGGCGCCTGAAAACCTGGCCGTTCCGAAATATGAATATATCGCCGACACGAAGATCCGCATCGGTTAATAAGGGGCAAGATTCATGAGTGGTCCGTCAAATTATCAACCGAAGTCCGCGCTTGGAAGATGGGTGCATGAGCGACTGCCAGTTGTGGCGTTTGCCCAGGACCATCTCATGTCCTTCCCGACGCCGAAGAACCTGAATTACTGGTATGCCTTCGGCGGCATCCTGACCGTGATGCTGGTGGTTCAGCTGATCACCGGAATCGTGCTGGCCATGCATTATACGCCCCATGTCGACATGGCGTTCAGTTCGGTTGAGCATATCATGCGCGATGTGAATTACGGTTGGTTGCTGCGTTACATGCACGCCAATGGCGCTTCGATGTTCTTCATCGCGGTTTATGTGCACATGTTCCGCGGCATGTATTATGGCTCCTACAAGGCGCCGCGCGAAATTCTCTGGATGATCGGTGTTCTGATCTATCTCATCATGATGGCAACAGCCTTCATGGGCTATGTTTTGCCTTGGGGGCAGATGAGCTTCTGGGGCGCCAAGGTCATCACCAACCTGTTCTCGGCGATCCCGTTTGTGGGCAAGTCAATAACGACCTGGCTGTGGGGCGGGTATTCCGTCGATAACCCAACGCTCAACCGTTTCTTCTCACTGCATTACCTGCTGCCGTTTGTTCTGGCCGGACTTGTGGGCCTGCACATTTGGGCGCTGCATGTGCCTGGCAATGGCAACCCGACCGGCGTCAATGTGAAGAGTTCGCAGGATACCGTGTCATTCCATCCCTATTACACGATGAAGGATGCCTTTGCGATTGTGGTGTTCCTGCTGTTGTTCGCGGCTTTCCTGTTCTTCGCGCCGAATTATCTCGGCCATGCGATCAACTATCTGCCGGCCAATCCGCTGCAAACGCCTTCGCATATCGTGCCTGAATGGTATTACTTGCCGTTTTATGCAATTTTGCGGGCTATTCCGAACAAGCTCATGGGTGTCGCGGCGATGTTTGGGTCGATCCTGATCCTGTTTGTATTGCCATGGCTTGATACGTCACGGGTTCGCTCTGGAACTTATCGGCCGATCTTCAAGCAGTTCTTCTGGATATTTGCGCTGGTGTGTATTGGGCTTGGCTATCTGGGCTCCAAGCCGGCGGAAGGACTTTATGTGGTTTTCTCGCGCATCCTGACTGCTTACTACTTCCTGCATTTCATCGTGATCCTGCCGCTCATTGGCCTGCTGGAAACGCCGAAGCCATTGCCGGCGTCGATATCAGATGATGTGCTGGCGAAAAAAAAGCCAATGGCGCCGGCTGAGTGATTTGGGGGAAATGATGACTGGAATGCTCAAGACACTCACCGCTGCCAGCGCTGGAGTTATGCTGCTTGGCGGGATCGCCGTTGCGGCTGAACAGAAGGACGCGAAGGGCATTTTCTATTCCTTCGAAGGGCCATTTGGAACTTTCGACAAGGGTCAGCTGCAGCGGGGCTACAAGGTTTACAAGGAAGTCTGTTCGAACTGCCACTCTATGAATTTTGTGGCGTTCCGCAATTTGAGTGAACATGGCGGACCGGGCTTCAACGAGGAGCAGGTTAAAGCACTTGCTGCGACTTTCACCGTGAAGGACGGGCCTGACAGCGCTGGCGAGATGTTTGACCGCCCAGGCAGGCCTTCGGACCGCTTTCCAGCGCCATTTGCCAACCCGGAAGCGGCGGCTGCAGCGAACGGCGGCGCGGTGCCACCTGATCTGTCCCTGATCACCAAATTCCGTCCCGGCTGGTTTGGCACCTTCAACCAGTTGGCGAATGGCATTGGCGGACCGCAATATGTCTATTCGGTTCTGACGGGCTATGAAGAGGCCTCGGAAGAAATCAAGAAAGAGATGCCAGAAGGCAAAAACTACAATCCTTATTTTGCCAATGGCCATTTCATTTCCATGGCCCCGCCATTGGTTGATGGGCAGGTTGAGTTTGATGATGGTTCGCCCAACAAGGTGGACAACATGGCGCGCGATGTTTCAGCATTCCTGGCCTGGACGGCGGAGCCAAAGATGGAAGAGCGCAAGAGCATGGGGTTCATGGCGATGATCTATCTCGCCATTCTTGCCTCGCTTTTGTATTTCGTGAAGAAGAAAATCTGGCACAATCAGCATTGAGTTGAAAATCAGGCCCGGATGAAAATTTTTCGGGCCTGAATCATAAGAGCTTCGCGGTCTTCGTCTGCGAGGTCGCCGATAATCTTGCTGATCATGATATTGGGAAGCGTGAAAATTTTCCAGCGCACATAGCAAGCGGTTTGCAGCCCGGCTTCGAGCGGTTTTAGGATCGTATAGTCGCTGGTCCAATTTTCCATCTTTGCGGTGGTGATCATTGCCATGACAGTATGATCGTTTTCGGTGTTAAAGTTTCTGTTGGAGATGACGAGCGCTGGCCTGCGTTTGACGGCGGGCCTTTCCATAAAGGGGAAGGGGACTGCCGCCAGCTGCAAATGGTCACAGATCATTGAAGGCCAACTCATCCTCTTCTGAGTTCCATTCACTCAAGGTGGATTGAATGTCGGACAGGTAAGTATCGCGCGGATCAATAATCTTGAAATTTAGATATTCACCGCGCCTTGGTTTCAATGACTTCCAGAATTCCATTGTCTTACCAACTGGTTTGAGGCCAAAAGTTGGCCGCCCGTCTTTCCCGTCGGCCATTCTTTGCCACTCACCCTTTACGCCCTCGACTTCCAGTTTCAATCTGGTGCCGGCAGGAATTTGACGCAACATGGCTATCGTGTTGCTGTCAGCATTGACATTTTTGAGCCAGATAGCATCATCATTGTTCAGAAAGGTCGCCATTGGTTTTCTCCATTCTTATTATATTTAATACCTCTATGGGGGATTGTCAACCCCACCCCCACCCCACCCAACCACGACTTGAAATGAGAGTTACTGACGATGAAATCTGTCCTCGGCATTATCGGTGGTTCCGGGGTTTATGATTTGCCCCTCGACAGGGCGGAGTGGCGGGCTGTGGAAAGCCCCTGGGGGAAGCCGTCGGATCAACTTCGATGCGGGGAGATTGGCGGGTTGCCGGTGGTGTTTCTGCCGCGCCATGGCCGGGGGCATGTCTATTCCCCTTCCACAATCAATTATCGGGCGAATGTTGATGCCATGAAGCGGATGGGGGTCACTGATCTGGTCTCTCTGTCTGCGGTGGGCTCACTGAAAGAAGAATTGCCGCCCGGCCTCTTTGTTCTTGTTGACCAGTTTGTCGATAGAACTTTTGCGCGGGAAAAATCGTTTTTTGGAACGGGCTGCGTGGGACATGTGCCGTTGTCGCATCCGATTTCTCCGGTGTTGGCGGATGCGGTGCAGAATGCGTTGAAAGCGGAAAACATTTCCCACAGGAGGGGCGGCACCTATGTTGTGATGGAGGGGCCGCAGTTTTCGACACTGGCTGAATCGCAGCTTTACCGCTCATGGGGAGCCAGTGTGATTGGCATGACGAACATGCCGGAAGCCAAGCTCGCGCGCGAAGCCGAGATTTGTTACTGCACGGTGGCAATGGTTACGGATTATGACTCCTGGCATTGGGACCATGGCACGGTTGATGTGGCCAAGGTTGTCAAGGTCATGAAAACCAACGGTGTGAATGCGGGCAAACTGGTCGCGCGGCTGGCGGAGGATTTTCCAAGGGAACATCCGTTGTGCCCCATTGGTTCAGATCGCGCGCTTGAGCATGCCATCATGACGGCGGAGAGCGCGCGCGATCCGGACCTCATGAAAAAGCTGGATGCAGTGGCGGCGCGAATTTTGCGGCATTGACTATTTCTTCTTGGGCACCTTCAGGGCCAAGGAAGATTTGGTCTTTTTTGAATGAGCCAAAATCATGAACGGCTGGCGCACCAGCCGCTTCTGCTCAGCCGCGTCAAAAGCATCCTGCTTCCTGGCGCAGGAGGCGCGGATATCATCCCAAAGCTTGACCGTTTTTGCATTGAAATCTTTGCAAGACTTGGCCTTGATGGCGCGAACTTTAGCTTCAAGGGCAGTCCCGCATGCCAGCCAAATGGAGCGATGGGTTTCCTCATGGGTCTTCAGGAAACTCGAGAAATTCCTCCATTGTTTTTTTGTATTGCCCTGCAAGGCTTTCTCATTTTTCAGTTTTGGCAACTTGATGGTGAAATCGATATTGAAACTGTAATCCTTCATCTCGCAATATTTTCCCTGAAACATTTTTCCGGATTGCGAGGAAACGGCGGTGGTTGCCGCGTAGGCCTTGATTCCGCCAACACGCGGTCCGCGGCTGACAAGCGTTGAATAAATAGAGGCCGGCGTATTGCCGTTGATGACATAGTAGACGTATTCTGTTGTCTGTTTTGGTTTGCTTACGGCGGCTTCACAATAAAATCCTGCACATGCGAGGGAACTTAGGAATACCAAGACTTGTCTCTTCAATGGAGCCTCCAAATAGCACGCCGTTTGTATGGCATATGGGGCGGGCGAAATCCACCGTTGGCGCCAATTATTTTTGCTCTTGAAGCAGGACACGCGCTGACGCATATTTCGAGCCGGGCGAACAGGAGAGGAGCATTCTTGTCATGCGTAAGAATGGGACCGTGAAATTCTTCAATCAGGCCAAGGGTTATGGCTTTGTCTCTCCGGAAGGCGGCGGCAAGGATGTGTTTGTGCATATAACGGCCGTTCAGAAATCTGGAATTCCCGAATTAAATGAAGGCACCAAAATAAGTTTTGACGTGCAAGATGACACCCAGGGCAGGGGCCCTCAGGCCGTTGAATTGCAACTGATTTGACGTGGACTGGACTCACTTCGATGGGGTAAAAAAGGTTCTGTTTGCACTTCTGGTGCAATTTCTGGCGGGGCAGGCGGCGCAAGCGGCCGAGCCGGTTCACGAGGGGTGTCGGTGCCGCGCAAACGGCATCTCCTATCCGCAAGGGCAGGTTTTGTGTCTTAATGGCAGGCTCGTGCGTTGTGAAATGAATCTCAACAATTCGTCGTGGAAGACAATCTCGCAATCATGCCCCCAAACCCGCCTCAACTATTCGCCAATTGTGTCCGCGCAGCTCTCGTTATTGCCTCGCTAGCAGGCCTTTCGTTTGCCGCTGTCGCGCGGGACCAGAAGGCGGGAAAATTCGATTACTATGTTCTGGCACTGTCGTGGTCACCCACCTATTGCGCTGGCGATAGCGGGCAAAATGATTTCCAGCAATGTGGGCCGGGCCGCAAATTCGCTTTTGTGGTGCATGGGCTTTGGCCGCAATACATCCAAGGCTGGCCGCAGGATTGCCCAACGCGGGAAAACTGGGTTGAACAGGAGCAGATTGATGACATGATGGATATCATGCCGTCCAAAAGGCTCATCATTCATGAGTGGAAGAAGCACGGCACATGTTCCGGGCTGTCGCAGGAAGGTTATTTTTCTGCCGTTCGCAGGATGTATGACCAGGTTAGAATCCCGGCGCGATATCTATCCCCGCAAGCAGATGTGGCGGTAACAAGCGAACAGTTGGTTACGGATTTTGTCAAATCAAACAGAGGATTGACATCCAGAATGCTGTCTGTTCAATGTGGCAACGGGACTGGGCGGGCGCGGCTATCGGAGCTTCGCATCTGTGTTGACAAGAGTGGTGTTTTTGCGGCCTGCGGAGTGAACGAAAAGCGGCAGTGCCGAGCAGAAACCCTTGTTCTGCCGCCCGTGAAATAGCACTTGAATGAAGCGCGCCCTGATCTTCCAACATATGGACCATGACCATCCCGGCCGGTTTCTGGATTTTTTTTCCGAGGACGGGATTGTTCCTGAAATGGTTCGTCTTTGGGAAGGGCAGGCCATTCCCAATCTTGCGGATTATGACTTCCTGTTTGTGCTCGGAGGCGCGCAGGATACGTGGCAGGAAGAACAGCATCCGTGGATGGTGGCTGAGAAGGCGGCCATTCGGGAGTGGGTGCGGGACCGGGCCAAGCCCTATTTCGGGGTTTGCCTTGGGCACCAGTTGCTTTGCGATGCCTTGGGCGGCGAAGTTGGGCTAACGGAAAATCCGGAGGTCGGCGTGTTTGATGTTTCCCTGACCGATGACGGAAAAGCCCACGCGTTTTTTCCGGTTTGGCTCAAACCAACAAGGTGATGCAATGGCACTGGGCGGAGGTTAAGCGCGCGCCGCAGGGAGCCACGATTCTGGCCACGTCGGAAAAATCGGCCATTCAGGCCATGGCCATAAATGACCATGCCATCAGCACACAGTTTCATTGTGAATTCACGCCACAGACCATGGCGGCATGGTCATCTCTGCCGGGCTACATCGCTTCGCTGGAAAAGCAGAATGGGCCGGGTGCTTATCGAAACCTCGTCACTGAAGCAACGCCTCTTATGCCGCAAATGGCCCGGATGACGCGGCAGGTCTATGACAATCTGATGGTTGCGACCGGGCTTAGAAAGTAAGCCAGAAAACCTCGCCGGAGCTTTCCTCGGTATCGAGCCAGAAGAAATCAAGATTGGGAAATTCGGCATCGAGAATTTCACGGCCTGTGCCGATTTCGCAGAGAATTCCGCCGCCCTTGTTCAGGTGCGTCGGCGCTGCAGCCAGAATCCGGCGTATGATGCCCAGCCCGTCTTTGCCGCCGATATGGGCCATTACCGGCTCGTGCGCGTATTCCTGCGGGAAGGCTGCAACTTCGGCTTCCGCCACATAGGGTGGGTTAGTCATGATGAAGTCATATTTTTTTCCTGCCAGCGGAGCAAAAAGATCGCCCTGGTGAAGCGTGACGCGATCATGCATGCTGTGATCCCTGACATTGATGCGGGCCACTTCGAGGGCGTCGGGCGAAAGATCAACCGCGTCAATTTGGGCGTTCGGAAATATACCTGCGGCCAGAATGGCGAGGCAGCCAGAACCGGTGCAAAGGTCGAGCACCGCAGTTATGCCTTGCGGATCGTCGATCAGGTTATGGCCGTCGCCGCCGAACAGGCCACTGAACAGCAATTCACCGATATATGACCGGGGAACGATCACGCGTTCATCCACATAGAGGGGCACGCCGCGAATGTAGGTGCGCTTGGTGAGATAGGCGGCGGGTTTCCGCGTGGTTATGCGCGCTTCGAGAATGTTCGCCAGCTTTTCGCGCTCGGCAGGCAGCAGCTTGGCATCGAGCCATGGATTGATATCATCAACGGGCAGATGGAGCGTTTCGAGAAGGAGAAAGGCGGCCTCGTCCAAAGCATTTGATGCACCGTGGCCATGCACAAGCCTTGCTTCGCTGAAGCTGCTCACTGCGAAACGCAGAAAGTCGCGGACTGTGGTGAAATTACTTGTTGGCATGCTGACTTCTTAAGCGGTCCGGATCAGGCGGCCACCATTGAGCGCCAAACCAACAAGCAATATGACATAGATTGACGCAAGGGAAACGGGAAACGCATTTATCCCGAAGAGATCAATTGCAGCGCCGGCAATGGGCGGTCCGACTAAGCCGCCAATGCCCCACATGGCCGAGAATGCGGCAGAGCCAGCGATCAGGTCCGGGCCCCTGAACATATCCCCCATGACAACCAGCGAGATTGTGTAAACGCTGAAGGCCGTTGATGCCATGACGATGACCACGGGCCATATCAGCCAACTGTCGACTGCCCAGATCAGGGAGACGCACATTACGATGGTAATTACGCTCGAACTGACAACAACACCCATGCGCGACCATTTGTCGGCGAGAAGTCCAAGCGGAAGCTGAAACAAAGTGTTGCCAATGATGCCCGCGCCCAAAACCCAGCTTGTGGTTTGCAGGTCGAGGCCTGACCTCAAACCAAAGATCGGGAAGAACGAGAGGAGGACGCTGTCGAAAATTGTTACCGCACCAACGGCGAACAACAGCAAGGGTGCCTTGGTGACGAAGCGCAGGAAACTGCCGCCGTGTTCATCGTGGAAAGTGGCCTCGCTGACGTCGACAAACACCAATGGCAAGGCGCTGAGCGCCACGCAGGCCATGCCGATGATCCACGGC
>JANMHO010000105.1:0-14403 GCA_031375195.1 Rhodobiaceae bacterium | reverse complement strand
ATGACCATGATGGCAACACAGCAGCAGACGCCCGGATTCTTGAACGTGGCGCCCGACAACTGGAAACTTGCGATTACTGTTGGGCTTGCCGTTTCTGTTCTGACCGCCTCACTGTTGCCCGCCTCGGTCTCATTCTGGGTGGTTGGCGCCATGGTGGCCATGGTGGCCGCCAGTTTTGTGGTCAACGCCTTCCGCAAGCACTATTATGGCGGCCTGCTCGTGTCGCCCGCCATCGCCGTGCTGTTCGTCATGAACATTTTCCCCCTGCTCTGGTCCCTGGGGCTTTCCTTCTTCGCCTACCAGAGCAGCCAGTAGACCATGCGCTTCGTCGGCCTCAGCAACTATTCCAAGCTGCTGTCCGATGACTTGAAGGCCCCGGAGCTTTGGGCCAACTTGACCAATACGGCCATGTTCACGGTGCTCACCGTCTCGGCCCAGATGATTATCGGCTTTCTGCTCGCCGTCATGTTTGCCAAGCAGTTTCCGCTGCGCCGCTATCTCCTGATCCTTGTGCTCACCCCCATGATGCTCTCGGTGGTCGCCGTCGGCGTGTTCTTCTCATATTATTATGACCCGACTTTCGGCCTGATCAGCCAGTCGATCAAGGCCTGGAACGGCGAGCAGTTCATCCTTTTCTCCAACAAGACCGGGGCCGTCGCGGGCATCGTCTTTGCCGATGCCTGGATGTGGTCGCCCTTCGTCATGCTGCTGGTGCTCGCTGGCCTCGTATCGGTGCCCAAATATCTTTATGAGGCTGCCTCCATTGACCGCGTCGGGTCCTGGCGGCGTTTCTGGACCATCACCTTCCCCTATATCCGGGGCCTCCTCATGCTGGCCCTGCTCTTCCGCACCATTGAAGCCTTCAAGATGGCCGATCTCATCATCCTGCTCACCAAGGGCGGCAATGACACCATGACCATTTCCTACCATGTCATACGCATTGCCAATGAGCAGAACAAGACGAGCGAGGGTGCCGCGCTTTCTTACCTGATGCTGTTTGTCGTTATCGTGCTCACTAATCTCTATCTCTACATTGCCAACCGCCGCAGTCAAGAAAGCTAGACATGTCATCGTCAACAACCATTTGGCAAAAACTCGGATTCCGCAAGGCCTCCGGCGTCAGCGAAGCAGGCTGGGGGCAGACGCTTCTCGCAGGGCTAGTCAGCTTCATCTACTTCCTGCCCGTGCTTCTCATTATCATCACCTCGTTTAAGGTGCAGACCGAAGCACTGTCCGTTCCGCCGAAGTTTTTCCCCACGTCATTCTTCGGGCTGATTCCCGATATCTATGTCTTCACTCCGACGCTGGAGAATTTCACCTCCGTGTTCTCGCGCGCCTTCACCACTGGCGGCGCCGTCGAAAGCACCGGCTTTGACCGCTTCTTCTTCAACTCCATGTTCATCGCCGGCTCGTCGGTGCTTCTCGCTCTCGTCATCGGCACCCTTGCTGCCTATGGCTTCTCGCGCTACCCGCTGAAAGGCAATGACACCTACCTGTTCATCATTCTCACCACCCGCATGCTGCCCGCCATCGTGGTCATCATCCCGATCATCCTGATGTTCCGCATCGCCGGGCTCTCCGGCTCCTATCCCGGCATCATTTTCCTCTACACCGCCTTCAACCTGCCTTTCACCATCTGGATGATGAAGAGCTTTTTTGATGAGCTCTCACTGGACGTGGAAGACGCGGCCCGCATTGATGGCTCCTCGGAGCTCCGGGTGTTCTTCAAGATCTGCCTGCCCCAAGTGGTTGCCGGCCTTGCCGCGACCTTCGTCTTCGGCCTCATCCTCACCTGGAACGAATTCCTCTTCGCGCTGCTGCTCACGGGCGTTGATACGCGCACCGTGCCCGTGGCCATGAACCAGGCCGTGGCCGGTGGCGGCATCGGTGTGCTGTGGGGCTTGCTCGCGGCCATCGAAACACTGTTCCTCATCCCCGTATTTCTCGTCACCTTCTTCCTGCAGAACCATTTGCTGCGCGGCGTGACCTTCGGAACGGTGAAGCGCTGATATGTCCACGATTGAAATCAGGAAACTGACCAAGAAATTCGGTGAATTCGTAGCCGTGCAGGATGCTGACCTTTCCGTGAAGGCGGGCGAGGTCGTCTGCCTTCTGGGGCCGTCCGGCTGCGGCAAAACGACAACGCTGAGAATGATCGCGGGACTGGAACGCGCCACCGCCGGCGATGTCATCATTGCCGGAAAACGCATGAATGAACTCACGCCGGAAAAGCGCGACATCGCCATGGTGTTCCAGTTCTATGCGCTCTATCCCGCCCTGACTGTTGGCCAGAACATTGCCATGCCATTGCACTTTGAGAAACTGTCCCAGGCCGACGCGGACAAGCGTGTGAACAAAGTGGCCGAGATATTGCATTTGACTGATGTGCTCGGCCGCATGCCGGGACAGGTTTCCGAGGGCGAAAAACAGCGCATCGCCGTGGCCCGCGCCATCATCAGGGATCCCAATTGTTTCCTGTTTGATGAACCCTTGTCGCGGCTCGATGTGGAGCTCCGCCATTCCATGCGGGGCCAGATCAAGGAAGTGCTGTCTAATCTTTCAAAAGCCACGGTGATCGTCACGCACGATCAGCTTGAGGCCCTCACCATGGCGGACCGCATCGCCATCATGCGTGACGGCATGATCGAGCAGGTGGGAACCCCCCATGAAGTTTTCGCCAAGCCAGCCAATGTTTTCGTGGCAAGTTTCATTGGCACGCCGCAAATGAACCTGATGGAAGCTGAATTGAAAAAATTCAGCGATGGAGTTGCCTCGGTAACCGTGGCTGGAAACAATGTCGAGATGCCAGCCGACCCCGCCGTGTCAAAGCTCAAGCCATCGAAAGTGATGATCGGCATCAGGCCCCGCGCCTTCACCGCTGAAAGCAAAGCCAGCCGCAGCACAATAGGGGCGCAAGCCGAACTCATCGAACCCATGGGCGCTGAAACATTGATTCACGCCCGCACAAAATCCGGCGGCGATATCCGCGTTGTGGTGCCACGCGCCCAGCGTATAAAGATTGGCGAAGTGCTGCATCTGAAGCCCGATCCCAAGCAGACGCATTTTTTCGGTGATAACGGAAAGGCGGTGCGCGCATGAGCAATGATATGCACAGGGGAATGTCGCCCAAGGAGGCCCTCCGCCTCGAATTTTTCATCATCGGCCTGGGGCTTCTGGCACTCGTGCTCATTTTTCAGCCCTTCAGTCTCACGCTGTTTGCTATTGGCAGTGGACTTGTGGTTCTGGCGGGGCTGGTGAACAATTTGCTGCCGCTGGCCCAGCCTGGCGTTCAGATACGCGCAGTCGTCGTGGTGGCCCTCGTGGTGGCCATGATATTTTGCATTGTTCTGCTGGTGTCAATTTCAGCGGCCCATCTCTATGGCGTGTTCTTTCTGAAACCGCCTGATCCCAATACGGTTGCCGGGAAAGCCATGCTGGCAGCCAAACCCTTCTACATGCAAACCTTTGTCTGGGGCCTTGCCGTGGTGGCAGCGGCCTTGGCGGCCCTCATCACCTACATGAACAAGGTTCGTGCGTGACATGAGGTACGACGTTTCGGTCATCGGGCTTTACATTCTCGATGTGCTGGGAAGGCCCGTTGCCAAGATTCCAGATGGCGGCAATGTTGATTTCATCGAAGAGATCAGGCTCACTGTTGCGGGAACGGCGGGTGGAACCGTTGTTGACACCGCCAAGCTAGGTTTGAAAAGCCTGGCGGTTGGTGCGGTTGGTGATGACGAGAAGGCCGATTGGGTGTTGATGACGCTCGGCAAGCACGGTGTCGACACGTCCGCCATGCAGCGCCTGAAGGGTGTTCCCACCTCGGCAACCATCCTCAACGTGCGCCCCAATGGCGACAGGCCAGCGCTTCATGTGCGCGGTGCCTCCGATCATTTTGAAGTGGCTCCATCCATGTATGACCAGGTGTTCGATGCGCCCATCATACATCTCGGTGGAACCGGTCTGCTCAAGAAACTTGATGGCCCAGCCAGTGTGACACTGCTCAAGGAGGCCAAAAAACGCAACCGCATCGTAACCTTTGATTTGATCGCGGCAAGTGCAGAAACCGTTGGCAATGTCGTGCCGCTTTTGCCTTTCATCGATTACTTCATGCCCTCAATCGAGGAGGCGCGCGATATGTCCGGCCAATCCGTTGTCGGGGATTGCGCCAAATTTTATCTTGATCGCGGTGCTGCGTGCTGCGTGTTTACATTGGGTGGCGACGGAGCCTTCTACGCGCACAGCGACGGCACGCGGCTGAAGTCGCCTGCCTATGACATCCGGATCGTCGACACCACGGGATGCGGTGACGCCTTTGATGCGGGCTTTATAACGGCGCTTCACCATAAAATGGATACCGAGACGGCATTGCGTTTTGCCCAGGCTGCGGCCGGTTTGGTGGCCACCGGCCTCGGCTCTGATGCGGGAATTATCTCCTTCGACCATACACTTCAAACCATGAAGAACTGGAAAATCAAATCATGAGGTTCACCGGAAAACGCGCCGTCGTCACCGGAGGCGCCTCCGGCATCGGCGAGGCCGTTGTCAGGCGCATCGAGGCGGAAGGCGGCAAAGTTGTCGTCTGGGACGTGAATGGCGGCATCAGGGTTGATATTTCAGACCATGAGTCAGTTGAGCGCGCCGCCGCGGAAACCATCAGGCAGGTCGGCGGCATTGATATTCTGGTGAACAGTGCAGGCATCACCGGGCCAACGGTTCCCCTGGCCGAATTTCCCGTCGATGGCTGGAAGCGCGTGATCGACATCAACCTCAACGGCGCGTTCTATTGCAACCGGGCCGTCGTTCCTCACATGGTGGCGCAGAATTATGGCCGCATCGTCAACATCGCCTCAATCGCGGGCAAGGAAGGCAATCCCAATGCGTCTGCCTATTCCGCCTCAAAGGCTGGCGTCATCGGCATGACCAAGTCGCTCGCCAAGGAACTGGCCAAAACCAGCATCACCGTGAATGCCGTAACCCCCGCCGCTGTGCGAACCCCCATATTCGACCAGATGCCGCAAGCCCACATCGATTTCATGCTGTCGAAAATTCCAAAAGGCCGCTTCGGCACCGTGGACGAAATGGCTAGCCTCATCTGCTGGCTGGCCAGCGAAGAATGCTCGTTCTCAACCGGCGCCGTGTTCGACGCATCCGGCGGACGGGCGACGTACTGACCATGGAACGAATGGCCCAGATCATCAAGCTGAAACCGGAAGTGATCCCGGAATACAAGCGCATCCATGCCGCCGTCTGGCCTGAGATTCTGGCTGCAATTTCGCGCTCAAATATCAGAAATTATACGATATTTCTGAAGGAACCGGAAAACATCCTGTTCGCCTACTGGGAATACCACGGCACGGACTTTGCGGCCGACATGGAAAAGATCAAAAAAGCGCCCGGCATGCAGGAATGGTGGGACATAACCGACCCCATGCAAATCCCCTACGAAACAAGAAAGCCCGGCGACTGGTGGGCCAGACTGGAAAACGTCTTTCATACGGATTGAGTTACCTCTTCCCGAAGAAATTCTTCTCCACCGTGGCAAAGGCCCGCTGATAGACATTTTCTTCCGTGCGCGGGATCAGCACAAGATCATCTTGCGGAGACGCGACCCAATCCCCGGTCCACACACCGAACGTGGTGTTGTCAGCCGTCACCGGCCAAAGCCTTGGCCCGGATACATAATTCATCCACGGCGTATCGCACTTCGTAATGCGGTAAGAAAATGAACGTGTGAGATCACAGAGATGCAGCAGCTCTTCATTCAAATGCTCATTGCCAAAATAAAAGTCGCGAACCCCTGAAACCTTGTCAGACCTTGCCTTTTTCAGCATGTGCATCCGGGTGATATCACCATGCCAGGCTCCCATACCGGCAAAATCCCGCATCTTGGCCCACACCTCGCCCACCGGCCCTTTGATCACCCGCGATGTCCAAACCTTGTTGGGTGACCAGGCTTTCCACCGCACGCTCTCTGCGGGCTTCTGCGGCTTCTCGTGCTTAATCTTTACCGCAAGGGATTTCCAGTTCGCAGCAAACACATCTTTGGAAATGATCTTGACATATTTGCCCTGGTCACCGTGAGCCTCGTCGAACACGGCTTCCCATTCCGCAAAGGTGGCATCATCATGGGTCACCGGCATCAGCCGTAGCGTCGCGATATAGTTCTTGACTGGAAAAGCAGGTTTTTCAAAATTGTAGGAGAATGTGTGCCGCGCATCATCCAGTGTCAGCAGGCGCTCGCGGATATGCCCGCCGGACGCTGTGTGAAACGAGCGCACACAGCCCACTACATCCGCACCAAGGCCGCCTTCAATTTTGGAATCCACAATGCCATTGGCCCAATTCGGCAATCCATTGAAATCCCGAACCAGACTCCAGACAGTTTCGACTGGCGCCTTGATGATGGCGCTCGCATAGGCCCGTGCCATTTGTCCCCCCTAAAATGAAATATTTTTGAAAGCTTTTGTCTGCTGTGTGAGAGCCACCTCCGTAGGCAGCCGCTCCATCGAGCTTGCGCCATAGAAACCATGGACACCCTTGGTGTTTTTCAGAATATATTCGGCATCAGCAGGCGATGAAATCGGCCCCCCATGGCAGATCACTATCACATCTTTGCGCACGCGCCTTGCCGCTTCGGCCCATTCCTCAATGAGCGCCGGGCAGTCCGCAAGCCTCAGGGCCGTCTCCGCCCCAATGCTGCCGCCTGTTGTCAAGCCCATGTGGGGAACAATAATATCAGCGCCGGCCTTGGTCATGGCCACTGCCTCATCAACCGAAAACACATAAGGTGTGGTCAGCATATCACGGGCATGGGCCTTGGCGATCATGTCCACTTCCAGCCCAAATCCCATGCCGGTTTCTTCCAGGTTCTTGCGGAAAATGCCATCGAACAGGCCAACCGTCGGGAAATTCTGTACCCCTGAAAAACCAAGCGCTTGGAGATGATCCAGCAGATGATCCATGATTGCAAACGGGTCCGTGCCATTGACGCCCGCTAGAACCGGCGTGTGATGAACCACAGGCAAAACCTCGCGCGCCATGTCCTGAACAATATCGTTCGCATTGCCGTAGGCCAAAAGGCCTGCCAGCGAACCGCGCCCCGCCATGCGGTAGCGCCCGGAATTATAAATGATGATCAAATCAATGCCGCCCGCCTCCTCGCATTTGGCTGAAAGCCCCGTGCCAGCGCCGCCACCAATAATCGGCTGACGCCTGTCGATCATGCCGCGGAATTTTTCGAGCAGCACCTTGCGTTCAATTCTTGCCATCTAAATTATCGCCTTGAAATGTTTGACAACTTCCCGCACAAAAGCCGGGTCGTTGATATGCGCGTCGACTTCAATGAGTTTCCGGTTACGAGCCTTTTTCCATCCGTTCCGAATGGCAGCAAACAACGCCGCATCCGCGTCCTGGTCATGAAAAGCCTGCCCCTCCGCGTCGATCGCGGAAACACCCTTGAGCGGCAATAGAAACCGCACCGGTCCCGACATCCGATTGAGCCTCTCCACAATCCAGGCGCCTATGGCGCGGTTTTCATCCACTGTTGTTCGCATCAGGGTCACATGCGGATTGTGCACATGGAATTTTCGCCCCGCGAATGCGGCAGGCACCGAATCTCGCGCCCCGAAATTCACCATGTCAACAGCGCCCACCGAACCAACATAAGGGATATTCATTCGGATCACTGCGCCGAATCGGTCATCCGTGCAGGGCAGGGTGCCGCCGCACAAATAGTCGGCAACTTCTGTCGTGGTGATGTCGATCATGCTTTCCAGCAAACCTGAATCAACCAGTTTCTCCATGGATTGCCCGCCCGTTCCCGTGGCGTGAAAAACAAGGCACTCGTGATCAACTTCAATCGCTGCGCGTATCGCGCTCACGCAAGCGGTGGTAACGCCAAACATGGTGAGTCCAACGCCGGGTTTTTCTGTTTTCTCGGGCTTGATCCTGTTGAGCGCCATGCCCGCCACGGCGTGGGCCGCATTGGAAATGATCTTGCGCGAAATGGCATTGAGGCCAGCCACGTCCACCACCGCATGCATCATGGCAATATCCGACGGCCCCACATAGGGCCTCACATTCCCCGAAGCCACTGTCGAGACCATGAGCTTGGGAACACCAACGGGCAGGGCCCGCATGGCCGCTGTCACAATGGCCGTATTGCCCGAGCCGCCAAGACCCAGAACTCCGCCAATATCTTTCCGGCTGACAAGATAACGCGAAAGCGCTTCAGCCATTGCGCCTACGGCAATGCCCCGGTCCGAAAGCCCCAGAACGGCAGCCTTGCCCTTGGGATGATGCTGGGCAACCACACTGGCGCTCACATCAGCCTTGGCCGAAACCCGCGATGTCGAAACGTCAACCAGCACCGCCGATGCCCCCGCTTTTTCCACGCGGGCCTTGGCATAACGCAGTTCTGCCTCCTTCGTATCCAATGTGCCGATCACATAGACCTTGGGCATTACTTGGCTCTGGCCCAACCGGACTTCATTTGCTTGATGCCGTCAAGATAAACGCTTTCCCGAGACGGGAAGAAATCCCGCCAAACCCGCGTTGCCGCCGCCAGAGCCGGAAGCGCCCGGCTGAAGGCTTCAATCGTAATCCAGCCGTCATATTTGGCGGCCCGCAACGCCTTGTAAGTTGCATCCCAAGGCACATGCCCTTTGCCGGGAGTGCCGCGGTCATTTTCGGAGACATGCACATGAATCAGGTGTTTCTTGATCGACTTGATCGCCGCGACCGGGTCCTTCTCCTCGATGTTGGCGTGAAACGTGTCATACATGGCCTTTATTGCGGGGTGGTCCACTTCATCCAGATAATCGGAAAGCTGCGTCATGGTATTGAAAAAATAGCTCTCAAAGCGGTTGAGCGCCTCAAGCGCAAAGCGCAAGTTCTTTTTCGCCGCATAATCGCCAGCCGCCCGGTGAAACGAAATGCCCCGCTTGCGTTCTGCGGCAGTGGCGCTGTGGCCGGAGAAATAGCCAAGCTCGGAATGCATGGGGCCAGCCAGAATATCGGCCCCCAAAGCCGCCGCGCAGTCCGTGAACCACCTGGCGTAATTCACCGCCTCCCGGCGTTCTGCTGCGCTGGCCGAAAGCGGGTTCTTGCCCGGCCCAATGACGCTCACCACAGACCGCCCCAGGCCCAGTTTGTCCAATGCTTCTCCGAGCCTCGCATAGTGATCCGGCGTGCCCTCAAAAATCGGAATTTCCGCCCCGTCGTACCCGGCCTTTTTTAGGCGTTTCAGAATGGGCGTGTGTTCAGCGGTCACATGGGTGGTCCACAGCAGCAAATTGAAACCGGTTTTCATGGAATCTCCCTTGATGACGGTTGCAAATCCAGACCATTCCAGCCGCTTTGTCAAAGGGGAACGTAATCAATTTCCATGAATTCCGCCACTTCCGGAACCCAGCGGTCCCGTACAAACGCCACATGCGAAGGGTGTTCATTGTAAACCGCGTATGCGGCCTGACCGGCAAATTCCATTGAGAAACCGAAGCTGTAACTGTTCTTGGGACTCACTTGCCTGAGCTGCTCGAATTTCCGCACCCCCGGTATCGCCACCAGTTTCATCGCCTCTTTCAGAAAGTCTGTCTCCGCCGCCGACCCCGGCGCATGCCTCAAGCGGAAAACCACCGTATGTCGTATCATCTGGAACCCCTCTCAAAATCCAAATCCTGCGCCGCATTTCCATATCTGGACTTGGTGAAGTTTTCTACTGTAATAGGGCTTGGTCTATTGGGAGCATGGCCATGAAAATTGCATTGGGCGGCGATAGCGCCGGAAAACCACTCATTGATGTGATCGAGGCGCATCTGAAGGCGAAAGCTGGCCATAAGGTGGAAAATCTCAGCCAGCCAGGTTACTACGCCGACCTCTCCGCGGTCGTCGCGGGCCAGGTTATGGACGGCAAATACGACCGGGCCATACTATGCTGTGGAACCGGCATCGGCGTTTGCATCGCCGCCAACAAGATTCCAGGCATCCGCGCTGCGCTGACCCACGACACCTACTCCGCCGAGCGCGCCGCGAAATCCAACAACGCCCAGATCATCACCATGGGTGCCCGCGTCATCGGCCCCGAATTGGCCAAGGCGATAGTGGATGCGTGGCTTGCCGCTGAGTTTGATCCGCAAGGCCCTTCGGCCGCAAATGTGGACGCGGTCAACAATCTTGACAGGGCCAAGGTCTGATAGTTTTTGCGATGAAATTTATCAGGGGATTTTATCCCATTTAAAACCCTGCTAAGCGCTCGTCAATGAACACGATAGTCTCGAAAAACTATGCCTTGCAGGGCGATGATGCGAATGATGCGGCATCTCTCACCTAAGTAAGCCCGTGGGTACGGGAAAGATAACATCGCCTTATTTTTGTCAGGCGCTTAAAACAAAAAAAGCAGGAGCAGAGCTGTGGCAGTGCGAATTGGTTTGATTGGTGCGGGCATTATGGGCGCGGACCACGCAAGAATACTTGCAACCCAGATTCCCGGCATATCGCTGCAATTCGTCTGCGATGCCGATGCCGCAAGAGCCAAGGACGTTGCCAGTGAAACAGGCGCGGTCAATGTGTCTTCTGATCCCCTGTCGGTAATCAACAGCGCCGATGTGGATGCGGTGCTCATCGCCAGTCCCGACGCCACCCACGGCGAATTGACCATCGCCGCAATCGCCGCAAAAAAGCCCGTGCTTTGTGAAAAGCCGCTGGCCCCCACATCCCGGGAATGCCTCCAGGTCATTGACGCTGAAGTGCGCGGCGGCAAGCGCTTGGTCCAGGTTGGCTTTATGCGGCGTTTTGATCCTTCCTATGTTGACATGAAGTCAGTCCTGCAAAAAGGCACTGTCGGCCGGGCCATGATGTTTCATTGTGTTCACCGCAATGTCTCAGCGCCACCCTGGTTCACCTCGGAAATGGCCATCACCAATTCTGCGCCCCATGAATTTGACATCGCGCGCTGGGTGCTGGACGCCGATTACAAATCAATCACCGTGTTCCGCCCCAGGGGGGCAGACCCGAACAAGCCCGGCGCGCCAGTCTTCATGGTCGTCGAAACCACTACGGGCCAGCTCGTCAATATCGAAATCAACAACAATGCGGCCTACGGCTACGATGTGCGCGGTGAACTGGTCGGTGAAATGGGCTCCGTGTCACTGCGTGCGCCCAGTCTCAGCGAGACCAGCGTCAATCTGGTGCAGGGGGTGAGCTATCCGGAAGACTGGCGGCCGCGCTTTGCCGACGCCTACCGTTTGCAGCTGCAAGCCTGGATCAAGTCCATTGCAACAGGCAAGCCCTCCGGAGCCAGCGCCTGGGATGGTTATGCCGCAACCCTGGTTGCCGAAGCAGGCGTTGCTTCCCTTGCAAGCGGAACCGCCATTGCAGTAAAGCACGCCGTCAAGCCAAAACTCTATTGAGCACGCGAAAGTAAATCACATGAAAATCGGACTGGTATCAGACTCACTTGGCCACTTGAGCTTCACTGAAATGCTCGATACGGCAGCACGTCTTGGCATCAAGGGCGTTGAGATTAACACGGCTAACTGGACATCTGCTCCCCACGCCAACTTGAAGCAGCTGTTGTCGGACGAGGCCAGGCGCAGGGAATTCCAGGCCGCCTTCAAGCAGCGCGGCCTTGAGCTCATCGCGCTCAATGCCAATGGTAACCAGCTTCACCCCACCGATGGCGACCGCCAATCCGAAGGCGTCTACGACACGATCCGCCTGGCCGGAGCAGTGGGCGTTGACACGGTCGTCATCATGTCAGGCCTTCCCGAGGGTGCCAAGGGCGACACCATGCCGAACTGGGTCGTGTCATCATGGCCGCCCGAAACCCAAACCATCCTCAAGTACCAGTGGGAAGAAAAACTGTTTCCCTATTGGACCAGGCTGGCAAAACACGCCAGGGAACACGGCGTGAAGAAGCTGGCGGTTGAACTCCACGGCAACCAATTGGTTTACAATGTCCCGTCGTTGCTGAAATTGCGCAAGGAAATCGGCCCCGTTGTTGGCGCCAATTTTGACCCGTCCCACCTGATGTGGATGGGCGCTGATCCCATTGCCGCCATCGATGCGCTGGGCAGCGCCATCTATCACAGCCACGCCAAGGACACCTTCATCAACAGGCCTGTCGCCAATCTCACCAGCCGCCTGGAGAATGGCTCCCTTGTGGATATTCCCAGCCGCGCCTGGAGTTATATAACGCTCGGCTATGGTAACGGCGAAAGCTGGTGGCGCGATTTCTGCTACCGCCTGCGCATGGTGGGCTATGACGGCTGGCTCTCGATCGAGCATGAGGACGTCATGCTGTCGCGCGAGGAGGGCGTTCAGAAATCTGTCGAGCTTCTGAAAAATGTGGCTCCGTCCGAAGTCAGCGACTACAAGCCGCAAGCGATTTAGAGGAACACGCCCCGTGAAACATAGCCGACTGACCGTGGCCGGTCTCCGCGCCCTCAAGGGAAAACGCCAGTTGACCATGCTGTTCGTGGATACGCTCGATGAAGCCGCTGCGGCGAGTGCCGCTGGCATTGATATTCTCTCCATCATCGATCCCGTATGGACACCCGAAATGCGCGCCGCCGCCGGAGACTGCTTCGTGCAGGTCGGCTTGCTCTATGGCCCGCTCTGCACTTATGAGGATTACATCCGCGCCGCCCACCGCGTGATCATGATTGGGGGCGATGCCGTCTATTGCGCCGCCAGCATGGATACGATCACCAGGCTGGCGGCCGAAGGCATTCCTGTCATCAGCCATGTGGGCCTCATCCCCTCGAAAGCCACATGGACTGGCGGCTTCAAGGCCGTTGGCAAAACCGCTGACAGCGCCATCAACATCTATAGACACGTCAAGCAGCTCGAAGCGGCTGGCGCCATCGGCGCTGAGCTTGAAGTCGTGCCGGACCGCGTGGCTGCTGAGATTTCCAAGCGCACCTCGCTCATCATGCTGTCGATGGGGGCAGGGCCGGGGGGCGACGCGCAATATCTTTTCGCCGAAGATGTGCTCGGCTACACCCGCGGCCACCAGCCCCGTCACGCCAAGGTCTACCGCAATTTCCGAGCCGAATATGACCGCCTGCAGCAGGAACGCATCGCCGCCTTCAAGGAATACAAGGCCGACGTGCAGAGCGGCGCCTATCCCGAAAAGCGCCACGTCGTGTCCATCGACGACGCCGAATTCAATGCCTTCATGAAAAAGCTTCCCGGCTAGCACGCGACGACATTAAACGGAATCACCAAAGCATCTCCCTCTTCCTTGCGGGGAGGGATTAAGGGTGGGGGTCGTTCCGAACCCACCGCATGTTGTTTGAACCACTATTTTCGCCACTGCCCAACCCCCACCCCAGCCCTCCCCACAAGGGGGAGGGAGTTCCCGGGTCGATCAAAAATCATTTCGCTCCAGCAACCGGAGGCTTCGGCGTGGGCTGCACTTCAGGACGTGTCGGGCTTCATCGCGTCACAGGCGAGGCCATGGCATTCGATGAGCACCTCATCGACTTCGTGAATGGGCTTCCTGCGATAGCCGGGAGGAGGACCCGGCCTGAGCGGAGACTTGAACTTCGGAGCTTTTGCGGCCTCCCGCCTGACCCGCCAGCGAGCCAGACGCCGGGCTTGGCGCGGCAGATCCTCGAGCGCGAGCTTGAGGGCCTGGAGCCTGCGGGCAAGGCGCGCGGCGCCCACGAGGCCATCGGGCGGCGGAGCGGGATCGGGCGCAGGCTGGGGTGCTGCCCACATTGCCGCCACCCGGGGATCGCTTCCGAAGAAATGGATGCGCGGGGAAATCCGGGCGAATGCCCGGCGGAGCGGGGCTTCGAAGTTCTTGCGCGGATCGAACAGCTGAAAGGAGGGACGCCTGCTTCCGCCACCTTTCCCGATGGGCCCCGCCGGCATGGGACGCGAGGGCGCCAGCTTCACCACAAGGCCGCGCGCCGCGATGACCACAAGGCGGCGCATAGCGGATTCGGCGGGCCGGAGAACGCGCAGCACGGCGCTATGCAGGAGCTGCGGAATCCGCGCCGCCGTCTCTGAGCCCACAAGCCCCAGCATGGCGAAAAGGGCTTCAACGATCCCCTTGAGCGCTTCACTGTTGCGTTTTATGGCCAAGTCCCAGTCCATGTTTTCCTCATCAATCACAAAGAACAAAATAGGAACACAAATGGCACACTAGGAATATAGTGTCAAGGGGATATATCGCAAGGTAGTGGGTCAGTTTGAATTTCCGCTTTTGCGGCCTAACCAGACATACGCAGTGCATGCCTGAACCGACGCTCCTGACCCTAACCGGAAGATGCAATTCGCCGATCGTTATCCGTTCACCCAGCCGCCCGAATAGGCGAAGACTTGCCCCACAAAAAAATCACTTGCCGGGCTCGACAGGAAGAGAATGAACTCGGCAGCTTCCTTTCCCGTTGC
>JANMHO010000098.1:0-6361 GCA_031375195.1 Rhodobiaceae bacterium | reverse complement strand
CATTTGAACCTTATGATGCCGTCGCCATCAATGATGAAGGTTTCCGGCACTCCGTAGCCGCCCCAATCGATCGCTGTGCGGCCACTTTCGTCGGCTCCAATCGCGGCGAAGGGCTGGCCAAGATCACCAAGAAACCGCAGGTCATTTTGGGCGTTGTCCTTGTTGTTGATGCCTACGTGGCGGATGTCGGCTCGCTTGGCGAGCTCCATCAAGAGAGGCTGCTCATAGCGGCAGGGGCCGCACCAGGAGGCCCAGATGTTGACGACGGTGACGCCGCCGGATTTGAATTCGCTCGCGGCAAGGCCTGGAATGCTGGAGCCCCTGATGGGGGGAAGGGTGAATTCCGGCACTGGCTTGCCGATGAGGACCGACCGCAGCTCGCGCGGATCGCCGCCGAGGCCAAAGAAGAAACTGACGGCGAGGCCCGCAAAAATCACGACAGGAACAAGTGTAAAAATAAGCCGGCGCTTTTGCAGTGCGGTTTCAGTCATTGTTTCTTTGTCTTTTCAAACAGCGCGAGGGCCTTTGAGCTGTGGCGATCGCGCATGAGAACATGAAGCGTCAAGCCAACAATGAATATGAAGCTCAAGGCATAACAGGCGACGACGAAGCCCGCATGGTCGGCATTCCAATCCACTATCTGTCCCCACTTCTGGCAATGCGCAGGTTGCGCAGCTTTCGCTCGGTGATTTCGCTTCTGATGGAAACGAGGTGAAGGGCGAGAAAAAGAAATGTATAGGCCAGACCCATGACCAGCAATGGCCAGAGCATTGACCGGTCGATGGTGGGGCCGCCCATTCTGAAGACGCTTGCCGGCTGGTGCAGGGAGTTCCACCAATCGACGGAAAACTTGATGATGGGAATATTGACAAAACCGACAAGCGCCACAATGCGCGCGATGAGGGCGGCGCGGCCGGGTTCTTCGATGGCTTGCCAGATGGCGATGTAGCCCACGTAAAGCAGCATCAGCACAAACATTGACGTGAGTCTCGCATCCCACACCCACCAGGCGCCCCACATGGGCTTGCCCCAGAGGGAGCCAGTGGCGAGCGCCAGAAAACAGAATACGGCCCCAATGGGGGCCGCGGCTTTCGCCGCGACATCAGCCAGGGGATGGCGGAAGACGATGGCGAGGGCGCTGGCAAGGGCCATGACAGTGTAGACGAAAAGCGCCATCCAGGCGGCGGGCACATGCACAAACATGATGCGCACGGTTTCGCCCTGCTGGTAATCGGCGGGTGCGGAGAGCAATGCCCCATAGAGGCCAATGGCAAACAAGAGGGCGGTGACGGCCCACACATAGGGCAAGGCGGCGTTGGCCATTTTCAGGAAGCGGGTCGGGTTGGCGAATTGCTGCATGGCCTCAACTTTAATTGGTTTCACCTATTTCAGATAGGCCCGGAGTGCCGCAGCCGCGGCAATCGGGGCCAGCACCAGACTTGCCAGCGCAATTGCGGATAAAACGAGGAGGGATGGCATCACCAGTTCGGGATTGCCAGTGGAGGCCGACATGCCGAACACCAGGATGGGCACATAGAGCGGCAAGACCAGAATTGAAATCAGCAAGCCGCCCCGGCGCAGATTCAAGGTGAAGGAGGCGCCGATGCTGGCGATGAAAGAGAGGCCGATTGATCCCAGACACATGGCGGCCATCAGCGGCCAAATAATCTGGTCATGCAGGTTAAGCAATATGCCGAGAAATGGCGCGGCCAAGCTGAGGGGCAGGCTGGTTGAAAGCCAGTGGGCGATGGCCTTGGTGAAAACCACAAGCTCGAGTGGCGTAGCCGCCATGGCCATGACCTCAAGGGAACCATCTTCATAGTCCTGCTGGAAGATGCGGTCGGCCGAGAGCAGCACAGCCAGCAGCAACGTGATCCAGAGGATGCCGGGCGCCAGGCGCTGCAGGGTGACTTGGTCGGGGCCGATGCCAATGGGCAAAAGGACCAGCACAGTCAAAAAGAATCCGAGGGCGGTTCCAACCCCGCCTCCCTGGCGGGCGGCGAGAACCAGATCGCGGCGAAGCAAGGCGATCAGCGGCTTCATGATTGCGATGCTCCGCTCAAGTGCAGGTTCTGATCCGGTTTCAATCCCAGGGGCACGTGGGTGGCGGCAATGATGATGCCATTGGTTTTGAGATGCTGGCGCATGAGGCCCAAGAGCAGCTTTTGCGAGGCCTCATCGAGGCCGACGCTGGGCTCATCCAGCAGCCAAATGGGGCGGTTGGCCAGCGCCAGCCTTGCAAGGGCCAAGCGGCGCTTCTGGCCCTCGGAGAGAAGGGCCACCGGGTAATCCGCAAGCGATGCGAGATTGACTGCACCGAGGGCGTTGGCGAGATCGCCACCGCCGAGGAAATCGCGCCAGAAGACCAGGTTTTCGGCGACACTCAGGGCGGACTTGGAAGCTTCGCCATGGGCGATGTAATGGGCCTGCTCGGCCAGCGTGAGATCGCTGTCGCCACCACCGGCAAGCTTGAGGCTGCCTTGGCTTGGCTCGCTGAGGCCCGAGATCAAGCGCAAGAGCGATGACTTGCCAGCGCCATTGGGGCCGGTGAGCTGCAGGAGCTTCCCGCTTTCCACCGCGAAATTCAGGTCCGTGAAAACGATTCTGCTGCCGCGCTCGCAGGCCAGGCCAGTGGCCGTGATTTTCATTTCGGCCCCGGTTCCCGCTGCCTACATATATTGACCGCCATTGGCGGAAAGGGTTGACCCCGTAATGAAACCCGCGTCATCGCTGGCGAGGAAGACAACACAGCGGGCGATTTCCTCCGGCTCGCCCAGGCGGCCCACGGGGATTTGCGGAATAATGCGCTTGTCCAGCACATCCTTCGGCACGGCGAGCACCATTTCGGTGCCGATATAACCGGGGCAGATGGCATTCACAGTAATGCCTTTGGCCGCACCCTCTTGGGCTAGGGCCTTGACGAAGCCAATTTCACCGGCCTTTGCCGCCGAGTAATTGGTCTGGCCCATCTGGCCCTTCTGGCCATTGATGGATGAGATGCAAATCACCCGGCCGAAGCTGCGGTCGCGCATGCCGCCCCAGACGGGCTGGGTCATGTTGAAGAGCGAGGTAAGATTGGTGTTGATCACTTCGTTCCATTGGGCCGCCGTCATCTTGTGGAACATGGCGTCGCGCGTGATGCCCGCGTTGTTCACCAGAATTTCGATGGGGCCGAGATCGGCCTCAACCTGCTTCAAGCCAGCGGCGCACTGCCCGGTGTTGGAGACATCCCATTTGTAGACGGGAATGCCGGTCTCCGCCTTGAACCTCGCTGCCGCCTCATCATTGCCCGCGTAGTTTGCGGCGACCTTGCAGCCTTGGGCCGCCAAGGCTTTTGAAATGGCAGCGCCAATGCCGCGGCTGCCTCCGGTAACGACTGCTACTCTTGCCATGGTGTCCTCCTCAGTTTTCTACGCACATGGCAATGCCCATGCCGCCGCCAATGCACAGGGTTGCAAGGCCCTTCTTGGCTTTGCGCTTCTGCATTTCATGCAGCAGCGTGGTGAGCACACGGGCCCCCGAGGCGCCAATGGGATGGCCCAGGGCGATGGCCCCGCCATTCACGTTGACGATATCGGGGTTCCAGCCCATGTCCTTGTTCACCGCGCAGGCCTGCGCCGCGAAGGCCTCATTGGCTTCGACGAGATCAAGATCGCTAGCTTTCCAGCCGGCTTTCTTCAATGCAGCCTGGGACGCCGGAATTGGGCCTGAGCCCATGATGGCGGGATCAACACCGACGCTGGCCCATGAGGCTATGCGGGCCAAGGGCGTCAGACCCCGCTTGGAAGCCTCCTCGGCGCTCATCAGAATGAGGACCGCGGCGCCATCATTGATGCCGGAGGCGTTGGCGGCGGTCACACTGCCGTCCTTGGCAAAGGCGGGCTTGAGCTTGGTGACGCTTTCGAGGGTGACACCCTTCTTGATGTACTCGTCATCGGAAACGATCACGTCGCCCTTGCGGCCAGCGATCGTCACGGGGGTGATTTCATCCCTGAACTTGCCAGCGGTCTGGGCGGCTTCCGCCTTGTTTTGCGAGGCGACGGCGAAGGCATCCTGGGTTTCCCTCGTGATCTGCCACTGGCGGGCGACGTTTTCAGCCGTGTTGCCCATCTGGAAACAGATGAACGAAACCCACAATCCGTCACGGATCATGGTGTCGATCAGCTGCCAGTCACCCATTTTCACGCCGTCGCGCAGGTGCGCCACGTGGGGGGCCTTGCTCATGGATTCCTGGCCGCCGGCGGCCACGATCCTGGCATCGCCATTCGCGATCTGCTGCATGCCCAAGGCGACGGCGCGCAGGCCCGATCCGCAGAGCTGGTTCATGCCCCAGGCGGGGCTGGTCACGGGGATTCCGGCGTTGACGGAGGCCTGGCGGGCCGGGTTTTGGCCCTGGCCTGCGGCCAGGACCTGGCCCAGGATCACCTCATCGATTTCCGCCGGGTCTACCTTGGCGCGCTCCATGGCGGCTTTCAGCGCGATGGCGCCGAGGAAGGAGGCGGAGACGCTGGAAAGCGCTCCGTTGAAGGAGCCCACGGGGGTCCGGGCGGCTGAAACGATGACGATATCCTGGGACAAGGGAATTCTCCGGTCTGACTAGTGGTTAATTTCAGCCTGTCATAGCACTGGTATTGCATTGCGCCATAGTTTTTTGCGCTTGCAATTGTGCATTGCGGGGCGCAAGTTTTTGCACTGCGGATAGGGAACCTGATCTTTCCTGGGAGTGTGGATTGTGAGCGAAGACAAAGCGGCGCCGAAGAACGCGGTCGTCATCAAGAAATACGCCAATCGCAGGCTCTACAACACGGCCACCAGCACCTATGTCACCCTCGATGATCTCGCGGCCATGGTGAAAGCGGGGGCGGATTTCGTGGTCTATGACGCCAAGACCAGCGAAGACATCACGCGCTCGGTCCTGACCCAGATTATTTTCGAGGAAGAAAGCAAGGGCACCAACCTGCTGCCGATCAATTTCCTGCGCCAGCTCATCCGCTATTATGGCGACAGCATGCAAACACTGGTTCCGGGCTATCTGGAGTTCTCGCTGGAAAACCTCACCAAGGAACATGACAAGCTGCGCGAGCAGATGATGGGGGCGTTCACGGGCGAGCCCTTCAAGAACATGGAAGAGCACGCCAAGCGCAACATGGCAATGTTCAGCGACGCGATGAAGCTGTTCAATCCCTTCGCCGCCCTGGCCATGGGCCAGCCGGGGGCGGCACCCTTTGCCCAGCCGGCGCCCAAGCCTGATCCCGCCCCTGCGGCGTCAAAAGATGACCTGCAGGCCATGAAGGACCAGCTCACCGCCATGCAGGAAAAAATCAACACGATGTCGAAATCCTGACGCAGCCAGTCGTGGACAACGCAATTCCTGTCCGGCGCAACGTCTACGAATTCATTCATGTCCCATACGCATCCCCTTGATCCCCTCACTTCAGGCGAAATTGAACAGGCGGCCAATCTCGCCCGCGCGCATGGCGGGCTCAGTGCCCAGGCGTGGTTTGAAACCATCGCCTTGCAGGAGCCTGAAAAGGCCGAGCTAAGGCAGGCATCCGTGCAACGCCGCGCCTTTATGTGCTGCTATGATCCAGCCAGCGGGCAGACATGGGATGGCGTGGCAAACCTCGCAACGGGCACGCTGGAGAACTGGCATCATGTGCCGGGTGCCCAGGCCCGCATCGTGATGGATGAATTTGTGCGAGGCGGTGAAATCGCCAAGGCCGATCCCCGCTTCATCGCGGCTTGCGGCCTGCGCGGCATCACCGACATGAGCGCTGTCAGCATCGAGCCGTGGGCTGCGGGCAATTTCGGCATCGCCGGAGAAGATGGCGAGCGGCTGGGCTATGGCCACTGCTTTGTGCGCAATGCCAATGGCGACAATCCTTACGCAAGGCCCATTTCCAATTTGCATCCCGTCATTGATCTGCGGCGCGGCAAGGTTCTCCGCATTGATGATTTTGGCGCTGTGCCGCTGCCGCCTGAATCGCAATCCATCACCGGCATAAAACCCCGCGCCAGTTTGAAGCCTCTCGACATCACCCAACCGGAAGGCCCGAGCTTCACCGTCGAAGGCTACCTCGTGCGCTGGCAGAAGTGGCAATTCCGCGTGGGCTTTCATGTGAGGGATGGCCTGATCCTTCACATGATCGGCTATGAGGATCAGGGCCGCTTGCGGCCCATCATGCACCGCGCTTCGCTGGCCGAAATGGTGGTACCTTATGGCGATCCCACCGGCGGCAATTTCCGCCGCAATGCGTTTGACACGGGTGAGTATGGCATCGGCCAGCTCACCGACAGCCTCACGCTGGGTTGCGATTGCCTCGGCCACATCCATTATTTCGATGCGTGGTTTCATGACTGG
>JANMHO010000085.1:0-9287 GCA_031375195.1 Rhodobiaceae bacterium | reverse complement strand
CAGCATTTGAAACAAGCTTGTTGAAATCTATTTCCCCGCCATCTGCCACGGCCATGCTGAACCGGGTGCGGTAGTGGGCGGTGGTGTTGGTGGACAGGTCAATGATGGGTTCCAGCAAAAAACCGAGCTGATCGCGGGGCGGCACTGGTTGTGGGCCGTCAAAAAACGCCGATGGTTGCGGCTCACCATGCGCACGCATATTTGCAGCCGCCGCTTCATAGCGCCGGTTCAACTCGTGAAGTTCCGCGCGATTGGCGGCAGCTGAATCCTGGTGGTTCTTTTCAGCCAGTTCGGCGCGGCGCCTGAGATCGGATATTTCGCGCTCAAACAGGTCTGCGTGGACAAATGTCTGCCGGAATTTTGCATCCGCGGCGCGTTTCTCGAGGCCCATGCTTCTGACAGCGGACTGAAGCTTCCTGCCTTTCATCCAGCCAACAGCCAGAAGCAGGAGCTGCGAAAGAGCCAAGGCAAGAAAAGCCAAAAACGCAGCTTCGGCCTGGTAACTTTCAGCCACCAGAACAAATACGCCACAGGCAATTGCCGAAACCGCCAACACCGCAACAAGAAAAACAATGGGCCATCCACGCGACTGCATCACTTGGCTCGTATCCCTTCTCGCCAGTCGAATCAACCTGTGGCGAGCCTAACCCAGTCTCCCGCCCGATGGAATCAGATTTCAGAAAGTTCCCACGGCCAGATCAGGCTACCGACTTCAGGACTTTCGGCATCTTGTCGCTGAATATCTCATCAATATGATTTTCAGTCAGCATCAGGGGCGGCGACAGGGCGATGGTGTCGCCCGTGATGCGGATCATGAAGCCCAGATCATGGAAGGCATTTTCCATGGCCTTGTAGGCCCTGAGCCCCGGCGAGCCTTCAATTGGCTTCATGTCAATTCCACACACGATCCCCAGGGTTCTGATGTCCTCCACCAGCGGATTGCCCTTCAGCGTCATGGCTGCATCGGCAAACGCGCCTTCGAGTTTGCGGGCGTTTTCGAAGAGCTGCTCATCACGATAGACATCCATCGTGGCGACACCTGCGGCAGCGGCGATCGGATGACCCGAATAGGTATAGCCATGGAAGAGTTCGATGGCATGGTCTGGCCCGTTCATGAAAGCATCGTAAATGCCCTGGCGCACCATGACGCCACCCATGGGCACCGCGCCTGATGTGACACCCTTGGCAAAGGTAATCATGTCGGGGATCACGCCAAAGCGCTCGGCGGCGAAGGCATAGCCTAGTCGGCCAAAGCCGGTGATCACTTCATCAAATATCAACAGAATGCCGTGCTTGTCGCAAATGTCGCGCAGACGCTTCAAATAGCCTTTGGGTGGCGGCAACACGCCGGTTGAACCAGCCATCGGTTCAACAATCACTGCAGCGATGGTAGACGCGTCATGGAGGGCAACCATGCGCTCCAACTCATCGGCATAATGCATGCCAAATTCGGGCTCGCCCTTGGTGAAGGCCTGTTCCTTGCGATTATAAGTGTGGGGCAGATGATCAACACCGGCGATCATGGTGCCGAACATTTTGCGGTTACCCACCATGCCACCAACTGAAATGCCGCCAAAATTCACGCCGTGATAGCCGCGCTCGCGGCCAATCAAACGGGTGCGGCTGGCTTGACCTTTAACGCGCTGGAAAGCGAGGGCGATTTTCAATGCGGTATCAGCGGCTTCAGAGCCAGAGTTGCAGAAGAAGGCATAGTTCAAATCGCCCGGCGCCATGGTGGCAAGCCTTGAGGCAAGCTCGAATACTTTGGGGTGGCCATACTGGAAGGTTGGCGCGAAATCGAGCTCGGCCGCGGATTTTTGAATGGCTGACACAATGGGTTCACGGCAATGGCCCGCATTGGCGCACCACAGGCCCGCACTGCCATCAAGAACCGGGCGGCCAGCCATATCATAATAATGCATGTCCTTGGCGCGGGCGATCATCCGGGGCCGCTGCTTGAAGGCCCGGTTCGGGGTGAAGCCCATCCAGAAAGACTCAAGATTGTTAGGGGAGGCCTCCCATGTCTTGGTGTCTGAATGGATTTGCGGTTTGTTCATGGCAGTTCTCCGGCTAATGTTCGCGCCAGTGTAGCAGAAACCGGGGCACGAAGGAAACAGACCAGACTTGCTTATTGCCTCCAGCCAGATTTCAGGCGATTGTGGCGCTGATTTGCGCAGGAGGCTCGACGCGATGTTGAAAGTTTTTTCGCTGATCTTTTTGTTGTCGTCTGTTCCGTCCGCCGCCGGCGAGATCGGTGATGCAGGCCAGGCTGCTGAAAAACTTGCCGCAGAGGGCAAGTTTGACGCGGCATTCCAGTCGATCGAAACCGCCAGGGAAATGCTGTGGAACCAGTCGCCTCTAACCTTCCGGAAGACCATATTCGTGGCCTCGGAGCCCGCTGGCTTTGGCATGTTTGACATGCGCGAGACCACTGAGTTCAAGCGTAGCGAGCCGCTCATCATCTATGCGGAGCCTGTTGGATTTGCCTATGGGCAGGACGGGCAAATGTATATTACCGACATGGCGCTGGATTTCGAAATTACAGACGCCACGGGAGCCAGCGTTGCCGCCCAAGAAAATTTTGGCAGCTGGGCGTTGCGCAGCCGGGTTCCCAATAAGGAGTTCATGGGCAAGCTGAATTATGATTTCTCAGGGCTTGAGCCGGGTGATTACGAAGTCACCACAACTGTGCGCGACAGGAATTCCGACAAGCGGGCTTCTTTTGGGATGAAATTCAAATTGTTGCCGTAGGCGACCTGCCGGTTTGCGCCCCAGATTTCCACTTGCAAGGACAGTCGGCTTGTGTGACGATCATCCGATAATCGTCAGAGGGAGGATAGCCAATGTGCCGTATGTTTGCAGGGCAAGACCCCAACAATTATGCCTATGAAACAAGATCAGTCAGGCTGATGGGGCACACCACCAGTGTCCGGCTGGAAGCAAAATTCTGGGTCACTGTGGAAGAAATCGCTGCGGCTCAGGGTATGCCGCTCGCCCGGTTTCTGTCCAAGCTCTACGAAGAGGCCCTGGAAATGCATGGCGAAGTCAGCAATTTTGCTTCCCTGCTGCGCTGCTGCTGCCTCAATTATCTGCAGCGCGATTTTGACCATGGGCGGCTTCAGGCAGAGGCCCAGGCGGCGGCGTAGTATTCCGCTAATACCATTTTCAACGCGCCAATGGCTAGAGTGATTTACGCGATTGTCAGGAGTGGTGGTAATGCGTTCAACAGTAGTTTTCCTGCTTGCATGTTCTGTGATGGCGCTGCCAGCCATGGCAGCCGATGATGCCGGCGCAAAGCTTTTCAAAAACCATTGTGGAACCTGTCATTCCATCGATCCCGCCGCAACGCCTCGCCAAGGCCCCAATCTGAATGGCATGTTGCAGCGCAAGGCTGGCACGCTTGAGGGCTACAAATATTCTCCCGGCCTCAAGGCTGCAGGGTGGCAATGGAGCGCCGAACAGCTTGATCTCTGGCTAACTGACGCCAAGGCTTTGGTGCCGGATACCCTGATGTCCACCTACAAGCAAAAGGATCCAGACAAGCGCAAGATTATCATAGACTATCTCATCGCCAACACGCAAAAATAGGGAATTGGTCATGGCGAAAGCCATTCACACAATGATAAGGGTCATGGACGAAGCAAAGTCCGTCGATTTTTACAGCAAGGCTTTCAGCCTAGAAGTCAAAGACCGCTTTGACTTCGATGGCTTCACGCTGGTATATCTCAAGAACGACGCGAATGATTTTGAAATCGAGCTGACCATCAACCATGGTCGCGCCGAAGCCTATACCCACGGCACCGGCTACGGCCATCTGGCACTTTCGGTCAGCGACATTGATGCCGAACACAAGCGGTTTGAAAAACTCGGCCTCAGTCCAAATCCGGTGAAGGAATTCCACCGTGACGGCGCCCTGATGGCCAAGTTCTTTTTCGTAACCGACCCCGATGGCTACAAGATTGAGGTTTTGCAGCGGCACGGCAGATACACATAGAAAACAAACAACCAGGGAGGAACCAACCATGCGACTGATCGACAAGACACCAAAAATTTCCCGCCGGACCCTGCTCCGAACAGGCAGCATGACAGCGGCGGCTGTGGCCGTTGTGCCAGCTTCAGCAATTACCGGCAAAGCCTGGGCTGCCGCGCCGGTGGCGGTTTCCGCCGAGACCTTTGCCACGCTGGTGAAACTGGCGCGCGATATTTATCCGCACGACAAGCTCGGCGACCAGCACTACGGCAAGGTGATGGAAGGCCTTGACGCCGCCGCCAAGGATGATCCAGCTGCGAAAGCGCTTCTCGAAGAAGGTGTCGCCGCGCTCAACTCTGCGGCCATCGGCATGAAATATGCCTCCTACAACGGTGTTACGGATGAAAAAGAGCGTGTCGCGATCCTCAAGGACATGGAGGCAACGCCTTTCTTCCAGAAAGTCCGCGGTTCACTCGTCACCGGCATCTACAACAATCCGGAAGTCTGGGCGATCCTTGGCTATGAAGGTGAAAGCGCCTCCAAGGGTGGCTATATCAATCGCGGCTTCGATGACATCGACTGGCTGAGCCAGGGTTAAGGGGAGAAAAACAATGGCTACTTTCGACAAGAATGATTCGACAGTTGTGGTCGTCGTGGGTTCGGGCGCCGGCGGTGGAACGCTGTCCAACGAGTTGGCCCAAAAGGGCATCAAGGTCGTTTGCCTTGAAGCCGGCGGACGTCATGAGACGGAGGATTTCCAGAATGATGAATGGGGCAGCTTCAGCCAGATTTCCTGGCTTGACAAGCGCACCACATCGGGAAGCTGGCGGGTTGCCAAGGATTTTTCCGGGCTTCCCGCCTGGATCGTCAAGGCGGTTGGCGGTTCCACCACCCACTGGGCTGGCGCATCGCTGCGCTTCCAGGAACATGAGTGGAAGGCACTTACCACTTATGGGGCAGTCGCCGGGGCCAATCTCATGGACTGGCCTATTGGCCATGACGACATGGCCGCCTATTACGACAAGGCCGAGCTCAAGATGGGCACCACGGGAACCAACAATATCCCGAGGCTTCCCGGCAACAACAACTTCAAGGTGCTGGAAGCGGGCGCCAAGAAGCTCGGTTACAAGGAAGTCCACACTGGCAACATGTCGATCAACTCGGAACCCCGCGATGGCCGCGGTTCCTGCCAACAGATTGGTTTCTGCTTCCAAGGCTGCAAATCCGGCGCCAAGTGGTCAACACTGGTTTCGGAAATCCCCAAGGGCGAAGCCACCGGCAACCTGGAAGTGCGGGCGCAGTCACAAGTGCTCAAGATCGAGCATGATGATAGCGGCAAAGTCACCGGCGTTGTTTATGCCGACAAGGATGGCAACCAGCATGTGCAGAAGGCGCGCATTGTCTGCGTTGCTGGCAACACGATCGAAAGCCCGCGCCTGTTGCTGAACTCGGCCTCCTCCAAATATCCTGACGGAATGGCCAACTCATCCGGCCAGGTTGGCAAGAACTACATGCGGCACATGACTGGCTCGGTCTATGCAACATTCCAAAAGCCGGTCTATTTTTACCGGGGCACCACGATGGCCGGCATCGTCAGGGACGAGGCAATCAACAATCCGTCGCGCGGATTCGTTGGCGGCTACGAGATGGAAACACTGGCGCTGGGCCTGCCTTTCATGGCGGCATTCCTAAATCCCGGCGGCTGGGGACGGGAGTTCTCGTCAGCGCTTGACGCCTATGACCATATGGCTGGCATGTGGCTTGTGGGTGAAGACATGCCGCAGGAAACCAACCGTGTCAGCCTCCATGCAACCGAGAAGGATCAATACGGCCTGCCGGTTCCGAACGTGCATTTCGATGATCATCCCAATGACGTCGCCATGCGTGATCATGCCTTCAAGCAAGGCTCGGCGGTCTATGATGCGGTGGGGGCCCTTCGCACCATTCACACGCCACCCTATCCATCCACCCACAATCTCGGCACCAACCGGATGAGCGAGCTGGCGAAAGATGGCGTGGTCAACAAGCATGGCCAGACCCACGACATCGCCAATCTGTTCATCTCCGATGGCAGCCAGTTCACGACTGGCGCTGCGGAAAATCCAACGCTTACGATTGTGGCGCTCGCCATACGCCAGGCGGACTTCATTGCAGCCGAGATGGGCAAAAACAGCATCTAAAAACCACCCGGCTTGAAAGCTGAGCCGCCTCAAATTCCGGGGCGGCTTTTTTGTCGAATCATGATAGTCAAAAAAGTAACACAATGAATGGGCAGGTTTGCGCAACGGGCAGCTTCAGGAATAAAGTCATGTCATCAGTTTCAAATATTATCGCCGGCGGTCTCATTGGCCTGGGCGTCGCCAGCGGCGGATTTATGGCGGGCGAGTCGCTGGTCAAAAGCCGGCTTGGGTTTCGCACGGTTACCGTGAAGGGCCTGTCGGAACGCGAGGTGAAAGCCAATATAGGTTTTTGGCCGGTTCGCTTTGTGGCAACAGGCGCCAGTCTTGAGGACGCGCGGGCAGCACTGGAAACTTCTGAGAAGGCTGTCAAGTCCTTTTTGAGCGGCCACGGCTTCACCGAGCAGGACATGCAGGTTCAGAACATTCAGGTTGAGGACCGGCTGGCGGGTTACAACAACCAGGGTGTGCCGCCTGAAATCCGGTTTGTGCTGACGGAGGATATTCTGGTCAAATCCTCCGAGGTGCAAAAACTCGCTGATGCCTCGCGCATGATTGGCGACCTGTTGAAATCCGGCGTGGTGTTTTCATCGGACGCCTATAATGCCGGGCCTTCATTCATTTTCACCAACGTGAACGAGCTCAAGGGCGAGATGCTGACCGAGGCCACCAAGCGGGCGCGTGAGGCAGCCGACAAGTTTGCCCATGAGTCAGGCGCCAATGTCGGTGACATCCAAAGCGCCAACCAGGGCATCATTGAAATCAACCCGGCGGTTGAAATTCCCAATGACCGGCCGGAAAAGCAGATCGACAAGAAGGTTCGCGTGGTGACGACGATCACCTATTTCCTGTCGAATTGAGTCTTACGGATCCCCACTCAAAGTTTCGGCAATCGATCCCCGGATATCCATGAGGATTGCGTCTGCCATGGCGGCGTGACCTTCGGCGTTGGGGTGCATGGCGCCAGCGGTTTCGATGAAGGCTTGGGCCGACGCTTTTTCATCGATGTAGCCCGATTTGGTCATGACTTTCTCGTTCACCGCCATATAGGCGTCATTGAAGGTTCTGACCCAGCGCTGGCGCAGCGCGTAGGGGTAATTTTGCGTGGCAGGATCATAGGGCCGCCATTCCCGTATCTTGCCGGACCAGCTCGATTGGCAGGTCTGCGTTGGCCGTTCGGCTTTGCCCCAACAGGGTATCATCAGAACTTCCGTGGGTTCAGACATGAGCTTGGGATTTTGCGCGCAGAAGCCGTGGGCGGTGAAAATCCGGGATTCATAGACGCGGCCAGCAAATGTCCAGCCCTGATCGCCAGCGAGATCGCGCATGCGGGTATGGAGCGTTGACAGCTGCTCATGGACAGCTTTGAGGCGGCCCGACGTGGTTGCAAGCCAGGATGAAAATACATCCATGGATTGGTTGGCTGGGAACTGATCCTCGTTTTCACTTTCACTGTCACCGGCTTCGCAGACCGATCCCTGCTCATCGACCAGCATGTCCGGATAGCTGGTGAGCACGACGCGCGAGGCATCAAACACGGGATCGCCGGAGTAGAGCGGAATGGCAACCTCAAGCGCTTTGGCCAATTGCGCATAGGCACCGGGAAGCACATCCCGCATATTTTCGGCAAACTGTTCTGGCGGCACGGTTGCGCCAAAAAATTTGGCCAGCGATGCTGACGTGCCTTTGCGCAGCGTTGCCCAGGCCACCACGTTGGCAAAGCCTATGTCATTGCCGCCGATGGACAGGAAAACATAATCAACCGAACGGCGATATTGCTTGCCGGGGCAGGTCCACAGGTCGTCAACCCGTTCCGGCTTGACCGCGCAGAGTTCACGCAAGAGCCAATGGATTTGCGAATCCTTGTTGCCGCCCGCCACAAAGCGCGAGGCCGGGTTCGCAGCATCTGTTGTGGCCACACGTTCCACATATTCCTGCGGCCCTAGGATGCCATTGGCGACGCTGGCACCGGAGCAGGAATAGCCCAGAAAAGTGACCGCGCTTTGCGGATTCTCGAGGGCGATTTGCAAGGCGGCGCGCAATTGGTGGCTATAGAGCGAGCGGTGACAGAGCCTGTCGACCCACTGGGCCGAACCACTCACATCATTGTTCAGGCGGCGCGGATAAAGATTTTGATGGCGCCTGTCTGGGCCAAATTCCACTGGCACATCGGGGTTTCCCTCACCCGAAGCAAAGCTGTCGCCAAGGCCCACGATCAACAGATCACGCACCCTGAGATTGAGCGAAATGGGTTGTTCGCCCACCACGCCTACGGAAATATTGGCCCCACCGGGATAGGGCAGCTGGACTTTCACCGGCGCATCGCAAGGGGAAGAAGTGACGGCCACATCATCAACGCGCCACTCACATATGTATTCCTTGAACAGGGTATTGGCGGTGAGCGGACGCAAGCTCACGTCAATCACATGGGATTTTGGATTCACGTAATCCTCGACACCACCGCACAAGTCATGGCGGCGGGTTTCCGGATTCCAGCAAAGCTTGCCCTCGCCACCGGCGGCCCAGCCGCGCCAATCAAACTTTGACCGCAGGATGCGCGAGAAGGCGATGTAGCGGTCATTCAATACATGCTCAGCCCCCAGCACGGAGGCCGCCTCCACCAGCAACTGTTTCCGGTCCTCGGACACCCCCTGCTCGCCCACATGGATGAGATATTGGGACCAGGCAGACTCATGGCGCTTGAAAAAGCTCTCATCGCTGAACAGGCGGAAGCGGTTGGAAACCTTCCACTCGATCTGGAAGTCGGAGGTGTTGAGGGTTTGGGCTTGGGCGGAAAAGCCCAAAAACACAAAAAACATGACCGCCACTAGTCTTAAAAACCGCATCAGCTCCATTCGCCTGATTCTTTTGCCCTGAATGCTTCTGCCAAGGCAAGGCAACCGAATTGTGGCAGTGCGCCAGCTTTCCCCTTGACCTTCCCGTTCCTTCCGCCTATCTGAAACCCAGCTGTTAGCACTCCCTATAGATGACTGCTAACAGAGATCGATCCGGGTTCCTGGTTCGATTTTAAATATAAATAAATCAATATGTTATGAGGAGTTCTCACATGAAATTCCGTCCTTTGCACGACCGGGTCGTGGTGAAGCGGGTTGACGAAGACACCAAGACCAAGGGTGGCA
>JANMHO010000074.1:0-8259 GCA_031375195.1 Rhodobiaceae bacterium | reverse complement strand
GCCAAGGGTGCGGTAGTCGTAGGACAGCCTGGCGATTTCCTTGGACGGGAACTGCGCCATCAACACGCTGATTTCCAGAACCATGGTCCACAGCCGAACCGCGTGTTCATAGGATGAGACATCAAACTTCGCTGTCTCGTTATTGCGGAACTGCAACAGATTGAGCGAGGCAAGGTTGCACGCCGTATCATCAAGGAACATGTATTCCGAGCAGGGGTTGGACGCGCGGATTTCGCCTGATGCCGGGCAGGTGTGCCAGTCGTTGATGGTGGTGTGATATTGAATGCCGGGATCGGCGGACGCCCAGGCGGCCTGGCCAATCTTGTCCCAGAGATCGCGCGCCTGCACGGTCTTGGTGATCTTCCTGGACATGCGGGCATTGAGGTTCCACGGGCCATTGGTTTCAACGGCGCGCAGGAATTCATCGGTGACACGCACCGAGTTGTTGGAGTTCTGCCCTGAAACCGTGCGGTAGGCCTCACCATCCCAATCCGTGTCATAGGCATCGAATTCAAGCTCAGTGTATCCCTGGCGGGCAAACTGCACCACACGCTTGATGTAATTATCCGGCACCATGTTGCGCCGCGCTTCCTTCACCGCGCGCTTGAGGGCGGGGTTCTTTTCAATCTCAAAGCAGTCATCGCCAGGACCTTCGCAATTGACGCAAGCCTTCATGATCTGGGCTAGATGCTTCCTGACGATCCTGGAACCGGTCACCAGCGCGGCAACCTTCTGCTCTTCCTTCACTTTCCAATCGACGTATTCTTCAATATCCGGATGATCGACATCAACCACCACCATCTTGGCGGCGCGGCGCGTGGTGCCGCCAGATTTGATGGCGCCCGCCGCGCGGTCGCCAATCTTGAGGAAGCTCATCAGGCCAGAGGACTTTCCACCGCCAGAAAGCTTCTCGTTCTCACCACGCAGGAAAGAGAAATTCGAGCCGGTGCCCGTGCCATTTTTGATCCGGCGCGCTTCCCGCACCCATACATCCATGATGCCGCCTTCGTTGACGAGATCATCGGCAACGCCCTGAATGAAGCAGGCATGGGGCTGCGGATGCTCATAAGACGACTTGGATTTGGTGAGCTTGCCCGTTTCATGATCCACATAGAAGTGGCCCTGGCCCGGTCCATCGATGCCGTAAGCCCAGTGCAGGCCCGTGTTGAACCACTGGGGTGAATTCGGCGCGCACTTCTGTGTGGCCAGCATGAAACACAATTCGTCATGAAAGGCGCGGGCGTCTTCTTCAGCCGTGAAATAGCCGCCCTTCCAGCCCCAATAGGTCCAGGTGCCAGCCAAGCGGTTGAACACCTGCTTGGAACTCATTTCGCCAACAATGCGCTGCTTTTCCGGAATGCCTTCCAGGGCGGCTTCATCGGCAACCGAGCGCCACAGCCACGAGGGAATGCTGTTTTCCTCAACCCGCCTCAAAGCGGCGGGAACACCTGCCTTGCGGAAATATTTCTGTGCCAGAATATCAGTTGCCACCTGACTCCACGAAGCCGGAACCTCAATGTCTTCCAGGCGGAAGACGATGGAGCCATCCGGATTCTTGATTTCGCTGGTTGCCCGGCGGAATTCAATGTCGGCGTAAGCATCCTGCCCGGATTTCGTATATTTGCGGTCGACCTGCATGAGTCCCTCGTTGTTATTGGTTTCGTTGCCATGGCGCGCACGACAATGCGCCCACGGTGCTTTGTTCACCCGTGTTTGACGTCACAAACTTCCCTGTCCTGGAAACACCCGCTTCCCGGAATTTCAGGCTCTATTTTTGGTTTTTCTTAACTCTTGGGAAACCCGAAAGACTTTTCGCATCTCCACCCCACGGCCCTGATGACCAAACTATTACACACCGAACATGACGTCAATAGCTAGTGTGTTAATGAAAGCTTACCGCTATATGTTGTGTCCACAGGTTCTCGCTCGCTGTGGATAACTGGATGATCACCCGATTCTGGGGGTAAGCTCAAGTAATTCGTGGAAATAATTCACGTGAACTTGAGCCCGGAACTGGTGTGCCGGGGCAGGGCGCCAGCCGTCAAGTTGTTAACCATGTTTTCAATCTGTTTATTTTTGCAGGGGATAAAAGTGGGTGGCCAATATCGTTGGTTGCAAGAGCGCCGCTAAGTCGCGCCTTGCATGTCATCAAACTGCAATTTGGGCACCCGAATCGGCCCCATGGCCGCCAAAACAATCAGGCCTGACGCGGTAATCGCGCTGAGCGCCAGCCAAGACTCATTGATGGCAAGCGTCAAGCTGGCCTGTTGCACAGCATCCATGATGCTCATCAGGCCCATGAGGTCTTGGCTGGCGGGAAGGTCAGCAACCGCAACGCCAAGCAGGCTGGCCGCCGCCGCCGGGTCACTCTTCAGGAGGTCAGAAATCATGTCCGCATGTTCCGGCCCGCGCGAAAAGACAATTGTATCAATGAGCGCAATGCCGATCGCTCCACCCAAATTGCGCGAAAGGTTGAACAGGCCACTGGCATCGGCGACATTTTCGCGCGGCATGAACCCCAGCGCAAACCGGATGGGCGGCAATATGCACAATGCCACGAAGGAGCCGCGCACAACCTGGGGCCAAAACATTTCATCATAGCCCGTGGCAATGGTCTGGAAACCACTCATGAACAGGCCTATGGCGAAAAACAGGAATCCAATGGCCGACAGCAACCTTGCATCCATGTGGCGGTCAATCTGGACGGCCAGCGGCGCTGTCACCAATTGCGCGATGCCGGTCACGAGAATGACCACGCCAATCTCAAGCGGCCCCATGCCATGCACGAAGGCCAGGAACAGCGGCAACAGGTAGACCGAGCCGAACAGCGAAACCCCCAGAATGAAACTCAGCATGCAGCCAAAAGCCAGATTGCGATCCCGCAGGAGATGGAATGATATGACTGGCTGTGGGCGCTTGAGGGTCAGGACCGCAAAGCAAATAACCGCCACAAAGAGGCCAATCACCTGCAGCGACAGCCAACCGCGCCCCGGCGCTTCCTTGAGGGCGATCAGCAACGTCGCCAGCGAGATCGAGACATAGAGAAGGGAAACCCAATCCAATTGCCTGAACAGGGCCATCCGGGTCTTGATCCGCGGCAGGCAAAAACATCCCAGGGCAAGCGTGATCAAGCCGGGCGGCACGTTGATGAGAAACAGCATGTGCCACGAAAAGTTTTCCGTGAACCAGCCGCCGGTGAGCGGGCCAAGCGTTGGCGCCAACACCGCCAGCAGCCCGCCAATCGTTGTGGCGATAGTCTGCTTCAGGCCCTTGCCAAACAAAAGAAATATTGCGGCGAACACCAGCGGGATAAGAATGCCGCCAGCGAACCCCTGCAGCACCCGGAATGTGATGAGCGACACGAAATCAAAACTCAAGGCGCAGCCGATGGAGGCCAAGGTGAAAGTCGCAATGGCGCCCATAAACAGCCAGCGAATGGTGAATATGCGAATGAGCAGGCCGGTGAGCGGAATGGAGATGACTTCTGCGATGAGATAGGTTGTCTGCACCCAGCTCATGTAGTCGGCGCCAATGTGCAAAGCATCCTGTATGACGCTCAGCGACGTGACGACGACCTGAATATCGAGGATGGCCATGAACATGCCAACACAAAGCGCGCCATAGCCCAGCCAAACGGCCACCGTCGCTTGCGGGGTTTCAGCCTGATTCGGCGTCGCGATGTTCATTCCTTGATGTGTTTAAATCGAAACAGGCGAATCCTCACAATTAATTATTACTGGACAAGTTGTTGTGTATTAAGACTGGACAAAGCAACCCAACAAAAAACGCCCAGGCCCCAACCTCCGACATGGCAACCATCCAGCCCTATCTTGACTACTTCGCCCAGAATCCAACCTGGGCAATAGTTGTCATTTTCCTGATCGCATTCGGCGAGGCGCTGCTCATCATAGGCTTGTTTGTGCCTTCAACGGCTGTCCTGGTCGGCGCTGGAATTCTGGTGGGGTCGGGCCATCTGGAGTTTTGGCCGGTGTTCGCGGCAACCGCGATCGGGGCGATTGTCGGCGATCAGGTGTCCTATTGGGCCGGGCGTTTCTTCGGCGACAGGCTGCGCCTCATGTGGCCGCTGAACCGCTACCCGCAGCTTGTCGAGCGGGGCGAGGAATTTGTGAGGAACCATGGGGGCAAGAGCATAGCGCTCGGGCGTTTTGTGCCGGGCGTCAAGGCCGTGGTGCCAGGCATCGTCGGCATGCTTGGCATGAGCCAGATTTACTTCCTGTCGGTGAATGTTTCGTCCGGCCTGGTCTGGTCGATTGCGCATCTGGGCCCGGGCATTCTGATCGGCCAGGGCTTGGCGCTCGCCGGCGAGCTGAGTGGCCGCCTGGGCTTAGTCCTGCTTGTGCTGCTGGTCGTTCTCGCGGTCGCCGGCTGGCTCATCCGGCTTTTCGCGGCGGGCGTTTCGCCCTATCTGAGCCATCTGCTGGAGCGCATTTCAAACTGGGCCAAGGCAAGGAACAGCCGCTCCATGCACAGGTTTGGCAGGGCCATTGCGCCACAAAACCCGCGCTCCATGATCATCGTCTTCTTCATGGCCTTTCTGGTTTTTGGCATTTTTGGCCTGGTCTTCCTCATGAGCGGACTTGTCCTTCGCGACACTATGCCAAATCTGGATGTTTCTATTTTAACCCTGATGAAGGAAATCAGGAACACGCCGGCCGATGAACTGATGATCCCGTTGACCATGCTGGGCGACACGGTGGTCGTTCTCGCGATGATGACAACAATTGTAGGCTGGCTGGTTTGGCGCAGGGCCTGGCGGGCTGCAATCTTTTCCACCATGATATTCGCTGGCGGCAAACTGGTTTCGGTTCTCCTCAAACACTTTGTCCACCGCGCAAGGCCGGTTGAGCTTTATAACGGGAGCGAAGCCTTCAGTTTTCCATCCGGCCACGTCACCATGGCAGCCATAACATTTGGCGTTCTGGCCGTGCTCGCCAGCCACGCGATGAGCCGCTGGAGCCGCTCGCTGGTCCATGCGACGTGTGGCCTGGTTGTCATTTCAATCGCCTACTCGCGAATCTACCTGGGCGTTCACTGGCTTTCGGATGTGCTTGGCGGCTTGCTGCTTGGCGGCATTCTTGTGGCAGCCTTCGGAGTGGCCATCGAAGCAATTCCGCCGCGCCGCATAAAACCGATTGGCCTGCTCGGCGCCGCTTTCCTGGCGCTGGTCATAGGTGGAAACTTTCACATTGGCGCCAGCTTCGAAAAGGCGGAGAAGTTTTATGCAGTCCAGCAGTCAACCTACACGATCAGCGCCGAGGAATGGCAGGCGGCAAGCTGGCTGAGGCTGCCCACAGCCCGCATTGATCTCGCCGGAAAGCCGGAAGAACGGTTTGTGGCGCAATGGGCCGGTTCACTTGACGCCCTGCAGGCAGGCCTTGCAACGCAAGCTTGGCTTCCTTCACCAAAATGGAGCTGGCGCGACAGCATCGCCTATCTCGACCCCAATGCCGTATTGGCAAGTGTAGCGCCAAGGCCCGCCTTGCATGAGGGCTTGAAAGCCAAACTCACCATGACATTGGCGCTTCCGGATGAGGCCAACCTGCGCCTGACGCTGCGCGCCTACAAGACCAATGCCATTGTCAAAACTGCAACTTCGGCTAAAGCGATATTCCTCATCAGCCTGACCCAGGAAACCCTGCGCAAAACTATGCACGCTTATTCCGTCCCTACACTGAAACCCGCAACGGCAATCCAAATCGAACAATTCAGGGGAATCGTGGCAACACTGGGTGCCACCAAAATGGTCGAAAAAGCCGTTGACGACGATAGCCGAACTCTTCTGATCACCGCCAGATAGCGCCAATCTGTAGCCTTTACGAACGCCAGCGCATGCGCCATATTCCGCCGGAATTTGAAGCCTTGAGGCAATGCAGCGATGAACTTTCTAAAGCAGTTTTTTACCTGGTGGAGCGGCCAAACCTGGGGCACGCGGTTTTACACCTGGCGCAAGGGCGAGCTCGTTGGCGTCGATGGGGCAGGCAACCGCTATTTCCGGGCCAAATCAGCTTTGCCCGATTCCATAACGGAGCGCCGCTGGGTTGTGTTCAACGGTTATTCAGAAGCATCAGCCATTCCCCCCGGCTGGCACGGCTGGATGCACCACCGCACGGACGCGTTTCCGACCGCATCTGACGCTCCAGACCGCGAGTGGCAATTGCCGCACCAACCGAACCTCACCGGATCAGCCAAGGCCTACAGGCCACCGGGAAGCATTGTTGGCGGCGCGCGGCCGCAAAAAAATGAGCCCGGCTATCAAGCCTGGCGTCCCGAGTAATATTTGGACTTCCTGGCGCCATATTTTATCGATTGTTTCTGCTGGTCTCCGGGCCTTAGATAGGGCATCGAGAATCAAGAGACGGATGATCATGAAAAATTCCACAGTTGAGACACTTATTGGCGCGGCGGTCATCGTGATTGCATTCGGCTTTTTTATCTTCGCCTATAATACGTCTGACGCGGGCAACAAGGCAGGCGGCTACCAGGTGACCGCTGAATTCGACAATATCGAGGGCGTGAACATAGGCACCGACATTCGCATGGCCGGAATCAAGATTGGAACCGTCACCGCGCAATCCTTGAACCCTGATAATTATCAAGCGCTTGTCACCATGAGCATCAACCCGACCGTCAAGCTCACTGACGACACATCCGCCAAGGTCACATCGGAAGGCCTGCTGGGCTCCAAATTCATCGCCCTTGAGGCTGGCGGCTCCGACACGCAACTGGCGGAAGGCGGCGTCATTGCCTACACGCAAGGCGCGGTCGACATCTGGTCGCTGATCAGTCAGGCCATGTTCGACAAGTCTGGAGCCAAGGCGCCCGAAACCGAACCAAAGGCTCCCGAGGTTGAACCCAAGGCAAACTGAATGCGTAACCTGTTGGTTGTCTGTATGAGTTTGGTAGCCCTCAATTCCGCGCAGGCGGAACGCATTTCAAATCCCTACGCGGTGTTCACGGGCCTCGACAAGATCACGGGCACGACAACGACTTTCGAAACCAGGGTTGGCGAATCGAAGCAATTTGGCGGCCTCATCGTCAAGGCCGAGGTTTGCTATACACGGTCAGCAACCGAGCAACCCAAGACAACTTCATTCGTGCAAGTGGATGAAGTGCAGCTGGACGAAACACACAAGCGCATTTTTTCCGGCTGGATGTTTGCCCAAAGCCCTGGCCTCAACGCCGTGGAGCACCCCATCTACGATGTCTGGCTGGTGAACTGCAGGGATCCAAGCGCTCCGCCGCCGGCGGTGGAGGAAGCCCCGGACCTCTCGACCCTGCAAGACCAAATCGAAGAGGGCGACCCACAGGATTAACGTCTTTCGGTGTAATGCAGCACCTGCTCTGCATCGCCGTCCCCAGAGAAACTTTTGAAATCCGCGCTGGCGTCAATGGCTGGTTCCAGCAGCTTTTGATATTCCTCCCGGGAAATTCGCACAGCTCCCAGCGTTGCCAGATGGGGATTCATGAATTGCGCATCCAGCAATTGAAATCCGCCGGCATTGAGACGCGCCACCAGATGAACAAGGGCCACCTTGCTGGCGTCAGTCGCGCGCGAGAACATGCTTTCGCCAAAAAACGCGGCTCCAATCCGGACGCCGTAAAGCCCACCGACCAGCTCCTCGTCCTGCCAGCACTCAACTGAATGACAGCATCCCATTTTGTGCAACTGACCATAAAGGGTGCGGATGCGCGTGTTTATCCAGGTCACCTTGCGATTGCGGACTTTCGCTCCGCAGGCCTCAATCACCCGGCCGAAGACTGTGTCAACACGCACACTGAAGGGTTGCCGCCGTATCTGTTTTCGAAGCGAGCGAGAGACGTGCAAGCCATTCAGCGGAATAATTCCGCGCTCGTCAGGATCAACCCAGTAAAGCGCCGGGTCTTGCGCAGTCTCCGCCATGGGAAAAATGCCAATTGCATAGGCGCGAAGCAGGATTTGCGGTGTAATGGTATCCACTAGGCATCTCGCGCGAGATAATTCTCCAGCCAGTGAATATCGTAATGCCCGTCAATGATATCGGGCTCCGTCAGCAATCGCTGGAACAGGGGGATGGTCGTTTCAACGCCTTCAATGACAAACTCACCCATGGCGCGCTTGAGGCGCATCATGCATTCGGTGCGGGTTTTGCCGAACACAATCAGCTTGCCCACCAAACTGTCATAATAGGGTGGAATTTTATATCCCGCGTAAAGCGCTGAATCGACCCGCACGCCCAGGCCCCCAGGAAAATGCACGGC
>JANMHO010000072.1:0-3408 GCA_031375195.1 Rhodobiaceae bacterium | reverse complement strand
GCGAGTTCAGCGCCGTGGCCGGCTGCGACTTCCATCAGGCGGCTTGCCAGATTGACGGTATCGCCGGTGGCCGCAATCTGCTGGTGGCTTTTGCCGCCAAGCCTGGAGGCGACAACCACGCCTGAATGGGCGCCAATCTTGAAGCTGATCGGCGGCGCGGTTGACGCCGGCAACGCAGCGAGCCAGCTCCGCGTGCGGCTGGAAAGACTTACACAGCACTGGGCCGCGTTGGCTGCATCGCCGTTTGAGGGTTTGGGCAGGCCAAACACGATCATCGCCCCGTCGCCCGTAAAACTTATGATCACGCCGCCGCGGGCGACCACTTCCTCTTCCATCAGGCCATGAAAGACTTTCAACACTTCGCGAATGGCATTGGGGCCCAGGGTTTCGCTAAGCCCGGTAAAGCCGGAGAGATCGATAAACACAATCGCCGCCTGCTGGCGGACGGGCTCTGAAAGGAAATCAGGGTGGTGGACCAGCCACTGCGCCAGCGCCGGAGCCTGGAACCCCTGCAGCAATGTGCTCTGCCGGGCGAAATGCTGCGCCCGCCGCCGGCCCAGCCCGATCTGCGCCAGCCCGAACAGAATGGCAGGCGGCGCCGCTGCCGCCATCGGCAATGCCGCGCTGAGCCAGATGCCTTGCGAAAACGCGACCATGTTGATTCCCAGCCAAATGGCGAGGACGCACAGGATTGCGCCAAAGCCTGCAGCACTGCGCCGCCATGCCAGCAGGCCTACCAAAACCATGGGCAATGCCACCGCAAGGCCCGCATCCGCAAGCCGCGTATCCCTGTCGCGCACAAGCCCGTCGCCCGCCAGCAGATGGGTTACTGCCGTGGCAATCACTTCAACGCCGGGAAGCACCGGATCGAATGGCGTGTGGAAGACATCGCCGCCGCCGGTTACGGTCGCGCCCACCACGACGACGCGCCCTTGAATGCTGTCGCGGGCCAGCTGGCCATTCAAGGCAACGGCGGCACTGAGCGTCCTTATCGTGCCGCGGGGGCCATAGAAATTGATGGCGAGAACATGGCCAATGTCCGTGCGGATCGAGCGCCCGGCCACCAAGACGCGGCCGGGCTCAATGGCGGGGTCTTGTCCGCCCGCCACGGAGGCTGCCTGCAACGCGAAGGAGGCGTGAATTTGATCACCGGCCCTGAACAGCATGGGAAAGAAGCGCGGCGTTCCCGTGGCGTCGGTAACGGCATTGACGATGCCAAGCTTGGCGGAATCCGCGAATCTTTTTAATGGCAACAGGATTCGCTCGGCGTTTGGCACATCGGAGAGCAGCCCGCCGTCCCCGGCTGCTGTCCATTGCTTGCCTTCCGGGTACACGGCGGCAGCCGCGATCACGCTGCCGCTGCTGCCCAACGCCTGCGCCAGTGCCGCATCGCCGACTTCCGGCCCGGGGTCGACCAGCAGCATGTCCACTGCGATTACCTTGGGACCAAGGCTTGCAACGGTTTCGATAATCCGGGCAAGCTTGGCGCGGGCAATGGGATAGCCATCGGCTTGCCGCACCGTTTCATCGTCGATCGCAATGATGGTGACCACATCGGGTGCTGCCCGCCTGCCGCGCATGAGCGTGCGGAAGTCGGCCATGGTCGCTTCAACCCGCTCAATGAACCACATGTCGCCGCGCCAGTGCGCGGCACCAAGGCCGGTTCCCCAAAGACCTGCCAGCGCGAGCGCAATCAATGTGTGGAGCGCCCGTCCGTTCATCCGTTGCTATTCGCCGAAACGGGCCAGCAACGCGGAAACACGTTTGGCGGGCCAGCGGCGGACAGTCAGGGCGCCCTTGCCTGCGTCCACGTCCACTCCCTCGCCCGGCCCAAGGAAGACAGCGGCTTTCGCCTCAGGCCGGCGCACCGAAACGCGCCCGCTGACAACAAGTACCGATGTCTTGTTTTTCTGGACGTCCACGGCCCATTTCGTGCCGCGCACCGCTGCAATGGCTTGCGGCGTGACAACCTGAAAGCCATTTCCCGTCCTGCCCGCCGGCGTTTCCAGCAGCAATGCCTTGCTTCGCAATCTGACCGCGTCGGCGTTTCCGTCCTTGTCACGGTCCACAAGCGTAAACCGGGTGCCGGCTTCGATATTGATGGTGAGGCCTTTTTGACAGCGCAGGATTTGCCGGGAGGTTCCCGCAACCTGGCTTAACGAGCAGCCGGCGCCACCCGATTGCGCCGAGGCCACCGGCATCGAAAACATAAGGGTGATAACAGCGATCGCCGCGGCGGGGAGTTTGTTGGCCATCATGATCATCGGAATAGTCCTCGCATGTCCGCCCCACTTTGCAGATCAGTATAGGGCACCTGGGTTTGCCCGTCATGCGGTAAAACGGGCTGGGCGGGGACGAAGGGGCAGGACAGTCCCACCGCTGGCCTTGTGGCGCATTTGAAGCGGCTCGGGAAACAGACATTTATCAACACCCACCTCATTTGCCGCCATTGTCACGAAGAACCAAAGTGGATAGCTTTCAACGTGAGTCTCCACCACTGAACCCGAGGAGAACCCATAGCGATGAAAACAGCAACGAATTTTGTTCGCCGCATCGGGACGTGTCCCAAATGCATGCATGAAGCATTTCTTGCCGCCGCCGCATCCTGGAGCGTCTGCCTCGTGGCGGGGCTGGCTGGCCCAAGTCTCGACGCGGTTTTTCCACTCATCGCAACGGCTGTTGTGGCTGGCCTATTGACCCTGCTGTGGTTCGTGCATCTCACGGTGTTTGCAGCGCGCGTGGCATTCAATATTCGCGGCGGGAACGCGCAAGGTGGCGTCGCGCCGATCACAAACAACCCGCTTCCCCGCCGGGCGGCCTTGCTTAGATTCGCCTCGGTTTTTGCTGGCGCCGTGGCGGCGACCAGCTTCGCCCAGCGGCAAGCCTACGCCCAGCAGCAGTGGTATGTTTGCGGCGGCGCCTTCTGTGGGGGCACAGCATGCTGCCCCGCCACCCATCCCATGCTCAATCATTGTGATTGTAAGTGCTATGTGCAATCGAGTGATTTCAACAACTGCGGCTCCTACAACCAGTGCGCGCTGGACGGCAGCAACTGCACGGGGTGACAGTTTTCAGGTGGAAGCTCAGCACTCCACCACATTCACCGCCAAGCTGCCCGTCGAGGTTTCCTTGCAGCGGTCGCGCATGTCGATGCCGGTCTGGCGCATGGTTTCAACGCAGTTGTTGAGCGGCCCTATTTGCCGCTTGACTGCAATAGAACGTTCTGTGAACCTGCAAGTGATGAATCGCACTTACTTCGAATTCTTCGCAGGCGGCGGAATGGCGCGGCTCGGCTTGGGCTCGCGGTGGCATTGCCTCATGGCGAATGACATTGATGAAAAGAAGGCTCAAACCTATGCCGCCAATTTCGGCGAGGCCGACTTCAGGCTAGGAGATGTGTTCAACCTT
>JANMHO010000060.1:0-9418 GCA_031375195.1 Rhodobiaceae bacterium | reverse complement strand
ATGCATCGGCTACCGTCAGCCATTCAGGTTCAGCAGAGGGTTCGACCACCCTGCCCCGCCAATTGAACCGCTTGGTGCCTGCAACATCGGCAGCGAGCCTTACCAGTGACACACTATCTTCAATGATTGCCGCATAGGGTTGATTGGCGCGGTACCATTCCAGCATGGTGAATTCAGGCGAATGGGTTAGCGTGCGTTCGCGGTTTCGGAATACGTGGCCCAAATTGAAGATACGGGTTTCGCCCGCTGCCAGAAGTTTTTTGCAGGCGAATTCCGGCGATGTGTGGAGATAGCGGCGCTCATGACTGCCATCGGGCTGGATCAAATCAGTTCCAAAAGCATGGAGATGGGTTTCATTGCCGGGCGACACCTGGAGGGCGGCGCAGTCCACTTCCAGAAATCCCCGCTGGTCAAACCAATGGCGGATGGCTGCCACAATCCTGTTCCGCGCCAGCAGGAACGGTCGCCGATCCTTATGTTTTTCCGGTGAAAACCAGGGGGAGACCATTAAATCCTCGCAGGGGTTGGCTTATCAGGCTGACGCTGCTATTAGCCCCATCAACTCAAATCAGCAATTCATGAAAGTTACAGCCAGTGGTTAAAGTTATTGCAAGCGGCGTTCGCAAGGGCAACGTGATCGAACATGAGGACGGCAAGCTTTATGTCGTGCTCAAGGCCGAAAGCATGCATCCCGGCAAGGGCACACCCACAACAACCATCGACATGCGCCGCATTTCGGACGGCGTGAAAACCACGGTGCGCTACAAAACGACCGATGCCATGGAGCGCGCTTTCGTTGAAACCATCACCCACGGCTATCTCTATCTCGATGGTGAAATGTATGTGTTCATGAACCCTGAGACTTTTGAGCAGATCAGCCTGCATGCGGACATGGTGGGCGACGCAGCGCCCTTCCTGCAGGAAGGCATGGAATGCCAGATCGCCTTGTTCAATGGCGCACCAATTTCCATCGAATTGCCACAGCGGGTGACACTGGAAATTACTGAAACTGAGCCCGCCATCAAAAACCAGACAGCATCATCGTCGTTCAAGCCAGCCCTTCTTTCCAATGGCGTGCGCACGCTGGTTCCGCCGCATATTGCTGCGGGCACGCGGATTGTGGTTGAAACGGCTGACGGCTCCTATGTGGAGCGGGCGAAGGATTAACGGCTGAAGGCCGCCACTATTTCCACATGCGATGTGTATTTGAACTGGTCAACAGCCGTCAGGGATTTCAGTCTGTAGCCGCCGTTCATCAGGATTTCTGCATCCCGTGCAAAGCTTGCCGGATCGCATGAGACGGCTACCACTGTTTTGACTGATGACTTTGCCAGTTGCCCGGCTTGGGCTTCGGCGCCAGCGCGGGGCGGATCAAATACCACTGCATCAAATTCCTTTAATTCACTTGCCACCACGGGTTCGCGCATCAGATCACGAACTTCGGCCTTGAGTGGCTTAAGTCCACTGCCGAGCCGCACGGCCTGTGCAAGCGCCGCAATTGCGGGCTTGTCACTATCCACTGCCAAAACCTTGGCCTGTTCAGCAATTCGAAATGCGAAGGGACCGATGCCACAAAAGAGATCGGCCACGGATTTGCTTTTTCCGAGCGACGCCAGAACAAGACTGGCGAGCGCTTCTTCACCCAGTTTTGTGGCCTGCAAAAACGAACCGGGCGGCAGTTGCACGAGGCCCCTGCCGATCGCAATAGCGGGAACGCCATGGGTTGCCACCATGTCGCCATTGATTGTCAGGCGCAGCAGATTGAGTTCTCTCACGGGAGCCGCGAGTTTCGGAATTTGTTCGTCAGCGACTGTGCGTTCCGCCTTGATCGATACATCAAGCCCGTTATCGGCTGCCGTCAAAGACACATCACAGTCGCCGAGTTTAGCGCCAAATCCCCTTGCAATTTCAGTGGCATTCACAAGAGCGGGAACAAGAACCGGGCACTGGTCAATATCAATGAGTTCATGGCTGCGCGCCGCCATGAAACCTGCGGTTACCACGCCGTCCTTGCGGCGCACATGGAGACTGACCCGTCTGCGGCCTGTCCCATGGGCATCAATGAGTTGGCTCACGGTCGCTTCAATGCCGCGTTTCACCAGTGCTGTTGTTATGAGATTTTTCTTCCAGCGCTGATAGGGCTCAGCTTGCCAATGCTGCAATTGGCACCCACCGCATTTTTCGAAACATTTGCAGAAGGCCGCGATGCGTTCGGGCGATGCCCTGACGACGTGGCCAGTGGCCGAATCGATTGTCTCGCCCGCCAGAACATTGCGAAATGTTTGGCCTTCACCCACGCCTTCGCCGCGCCAGTTCAAATGTTCAATGACGATGTTCATGCGGGATAGGCAAAGAGAATGCCGATGCCGCCCGTCAGAGACATCTTCATTGGGCCCAGCGCGACATTGGACATGGTGAAACTTGAGCCGAGTGCTGTGGTTCTGTTTTTGAGCGGCCATTTCGCGCCGACAATTTCAAGGCCTGTGATCTCACCCCATGGCACAATGCTGAAAACCCATTGTGGACCGAAATCATACTCATGATTTCCCGCAATGAGCGGATAGGCTTCCTCGTTCCCATTTGTCACAATACACGTCAAGCCGGATTGAGCTAACGATAACGCCAGACCCAGATGCGCTGTGGCGTGATCGGCCTGGCCGCCCAGACCGCCCAGCATGATGATTTCAGTCGCGCCCAATTTCAGGGCTTCACGCACGGCAATCTCGCCGTCGGTTGAATCCTTTTCCCTGGGGTGCGTTTGCCGCGGAACCAGCGCGTAATCGATTTGCAGTTCGGAACCCGCGCTATCGAAATCGCCCACCCAAAGTTCGGGCACAAGGCCCAGGGCTCTGGCGTGTTTCATGCCGCTGTCAGCGGCAATGATCCGCGCGCCCGCTATCTGCTGGCGAAGGCGTGGCGTGACCGAGAGATCGCCACTGAGGAGAATGACGAAGCGAGACATGGGCGCCATCTAGCAAAAACAACTTGAAAAAGCACGTTCATAAGTTTAGGTGTGTTTCTGCTCTCAACGGGGTGCCGCATTCGCGGCTGAGAGGAACCCAAAGTTCCAACCCGCTGAACCTGATCCGGATTATGCCGGCGGAGGGATTGCGAGCGGAACTTTTTCACCCGAAGTTCCCTTCCTCCTTCTGAAATTGTTTGAAGGAGTTGTGATGAAAATCCTCGTGGCCGTGCTTGTATTTCTGCTTTCCATTTCGGCCGTTCAGGCAAAGGAAACGCTGACAATCTATACCTATGAAAGCTTCGTTTCCGAATGGGGGCCTGGCGCCAAGATCAAGGAATCCTTCGAGAAATTCTGTGATTGCACCGTTGAATGGGTGGGGCTGGGAGACGGGGTGGCGGTGCTTAACCGCCTCAAGCTGGAAGGTTCCAACACCAAGGCAGATGTGGTTTTGGGGCTCGACACCAGCCTGACGGCCGAGGCCGTCGCCACAGGGCTGTTCGGCAAGCACGGCGTTGACAGAGCACTGGCCAAAACGCCGGAACCATGGGCGGACGATGTGTTCATGCCCTATGACTACGCCCATTTTGCCGTGATCTATGACACCGAAAAAATGGCGACTCCGCCCAAGAGTCTCGACGAGTTGATCAATGGCGACCCGACCCAAAAAATTGTTTTGCAGGATCCTCGCTCATCAACGCCCGGGCTCGGGTTTCTGCTGTGGATGAAATCTGTCTATGGCGACAAGGCGGCGGACGCCTGGACAAGACTGCAGCCGCGCATTCTCACGTTCACGCCCGGCTGGAGCGAGGCCTACGGTATTTTCACCAAGGGCGAGGCGGCAATGGTGCTGTCCTACACCACATCCCCGGCCTATCACATGGTGGCTGAAAATTCATCGCGCTATCAGGCTGCGGCTTTCAGTGAAGGGCACTATCTGCAAATCGAAGTTGCCGGGTTGATTGAGGCGTCGCCAGAGAAGGCGCTGGCCCAGAAATTTCTCAGATTCATGATGACGCCGGGGTTTCAGGATTTCGTCCCAACTTACAACTGGATGCTTCCTGCAGGCGCCACCCATGAAGCTCTCCCCGAAGCCTTTGGAAAGCTGGTCGTGCCTTCAAAGACACTGCTGTTTTCGGCTGAAGACGTGGCCAAAAACCATCGCGCCTGGGTGGATGAGTGGCTGAATGCGCTGAGCAAATGACGCCTGCCAAAATCCGGGCTGCGATTGCGCTTGGACTTGTTCTGGGTGCGGTTGCGTTTGGTTTTGTTCCGTTGCTCTGGCTTGGCATGGCCCAGGGGTTTTCAGGCTTCGATGCCTATTTGCCACGCGTTGTAAGCTTCACATTGCAGCAGGCCTTTCTCTCAACGGTGATTTCACTCTTGATCGCACTGCCCGTGGCGCGGGCAATAGCGCGGCGTAATTTTTGGGGTCGTGGCGTGTTGCTGAAACTGTTTTTCTTGCCGCTCGCCCTGCCGGCTATTGTCGCCATTCTGGGGATCATCGGTGTCGCCAGCGGCGTAGTTTCGATCTATGGGCTTCACGGAATCATCTTCGCCCATGTGTTCTTCAACATGCCGCTTGCGGTTCGGCTGATGCTCACACGGCTTGACGCCATCCCGGCGGAGAATTTCCGCCTCGCGGCGCAACTGAATTTCTCCGACCGTGATGTATTCGACAAAATTGAGTGGCCCCAATTGGTGAGCGCCATGACAGGCGTTGCCAGCCTGATCTTTCTACTTTGCACGGCGAGCTTTGCAGTCGTGCTCATTCTTGGCGGCGGCCCGCAAGCCACAACCCTTGAAGTTGCCATCTATCAGTCCTTGCGTTTGGATTTCGATCCGGCGCGGGCTTCGGTTCTGGCCCTGGCGCAGTTTGTGTTGTGTGGAATTCTGGTGCTGCTTGCCGGACGTTTTGCTACTGAAGGCGAAGTGGTTCCACGAACAGTCGCCACGACTGTCAGATATGATGGCAAGAGCCTCTCTTCCCAAGTGATGGATTGCCTTGCCATCGCCGTTGCCGCTCTCATTGTACTGCCGCCCCTGTTGAGTATCGTGGCGGCGGGTCTCTGGAAAATTCAATTCACGGAAACGCTTTTGCGCGCAGCAGGGACAAGCCTTTTCATCGGGTTTTCGGCGGCGTGTGTGAGTTTGTTGTTGGGCTGGACCCTTGCCGACGCGGCGGCGCGGCAACAACTTGGAGTGGTGCGTCCCGTCACTATGCTCGCCAGTCTTGCGGCCCTCATCATGCCGCCCGCCGTATTGGCCACGGGCTGGTTTATGGCCTTGAGCCAATTTGCCGATGTCGGCACCTATGCGATTGTGCTGGTTGTCTGGCTCAACGCCCTGATGGCGCTGCCATTCATCTGGTCTCCGCTGTATCCGGCGATTATCGAGGCAAATCAGCGGCATGACAGGCTATGCGCGAGTCTTGGTTTAACCGGCTGGCCGCGCTTGAAACGCATCGATTTCCCGGTGTTGCGCCGTCCCCTGGGCCTCGCCTTTCTGATGGGCATGATTGTCTCTCTCGGCGACCTTTCGGCCATCGTGCTTTTCGGCAGCGACAAGCTTGTAACACTCCCTGCCCTCATCTATCGCCAAATGGGCAGCTACCGGATGGAGGCGGCTGCAGGCACAGCGCTTGTGCTGGCCCTTCTATGCTTCGGCCTGACGTCACTGGCGCAACGATGGAGCGCCTCCCGTGATCAAGCTTGAAGCCGTCAAGTTTCGCTATGAAGACATGCTGATGGAGTTCAACTTCCACATGCCGAGAGGCGAATTCGTCGGCGTTATCGGCCCCAGCGGAGCCGGAAAATCAACCCTCCTCTCGCTGATCGCAGGTTTCGAAACGCCACTGTCAGGCCGCATCAGGTTCGCGGGCATTGACATGGCGGACCGCCCGCCAGACCAGCGCCCTGTCACCATGATCTTTCAAGACCACAACAGCTTCGCCCATCTCGACGTCTGGACCAATGTCGCGCTGGGAATATCGCCCCGCTTGAAGCTGAGTGAGGAGAAACGGGCGCGCGTTGATGACGCGCTGGAGCGCGTCGGACTTTCAGATTGCAGGTCCCGCAAACCCACCGAAATTTCCGGTGGCGAAAAACAACGCATAGCAATCGCTCGCGCATTGGTCAGGGACAAGCCGGTTCTCCTGCTGGACGAACCCTTCACCGCCCTGGGCCCAGCTCTCCGCCGCGAAATGCTGGATTTGATCCGCGCAATCCAAAGGTCGCATAATCTCACGGTATTGATGGTGACGCACCAGCCGGAAGACACGGAATATGCCGCATCAAGGGTAGCTTTCGTCGAGAATGGCAAGATTGCGCATCTGCTGCCAACAGCCGATTTCTTTGCCGCATCGGCGCCAAAGGAAATTCGCAGCTATTTGGGAAGATAAAGCCGTAGCCGTAGCTCAGGAAAACCCGGCGACTAAGTGCGGAACATATGGCGCTTCAAGCGCTCCTGTTTCCTCCGCTGTCAGCTTCAACGCCAGCGCCGCAACCGCGTCATCAAGGTGCTGGGGCTTCGTGGCGCCAATGATGGGTGACGTGATGCCGGGCTTGGCCAACACCCAGGCCAATGCCACCTGCGCCATGGGCGCGCCCCGCTTGTTGGCCAAGGCCTCAACGGCCTTGATGACTTTGCGGTCAGCTTCCTCGGTTGCGGCAAAAAGTGTGTTTGAATAGGCGTCGCTGCCCGAGCGGTTTGTGGCAATGCCAGTGCCGCGTGCAAGCTTGCCGCGGGCCAGCGGGCTCCACGGCATCACGCCGATCCCTTCTGCCAAGCAAAGCGGCAGCATCTCGCGCTCTTCCTCGCGGTAGATCAGGTTCACCATATTCTGCATGCTGACAAAACGGGTCCGGCCATTTTGCGCCGCCACATGAAGCGCCTTGGCAAATTGCCAAGCGAACATGGACGAGGCACCTATATAGCGCGCCTTCCCTGCTTTTACCACGTCATGCAACGCCTCCATGGTTTCGGCGATAGGCGTGTCATGGTCCCAGCGATGGATTTGATAGAGGTCCACATGATCAGTGCCAAGGCGGCGGAGGCTATTGTCAATCTCGGCCATGATGGCGCGGCGCGACAGGCCCGCCCCATTGGGTCCGGGCCGCATTCGCCCATGCACCTTGGTGGCGATCACAACTTCATCGCGGCGGGCAAAATCCTTGAGCGCCTTGCCGATGATCTCTTCGCTGGTGCCATCCGAATAGATATTGGCGGTGTCGAAGAAATTGATGCCAAGTTCCAAGGCCTGCTTGATGAAAGGGCGGGCTGCCTCTTCGCCCAATGTCCATTCATGGCTGCCGCGCTTGGGTTCGCCATAACTCATGCAGCCCAGACACAGGCGCGAGACATCAAGACCTGTGGTTCCGAGTTTCACATATTCCATGGTTTTACGTTACAACAAAGAGGGCTGGAGAACCAGACAACAATCAGCTAACCACCGCCACATATGGCAAAACTTCTTCTGAATCTCCAAAATATCCGGCTGACCTTTGGCGGCAGGCCTTTGCTTAATGGCACAGATCTGATGCTGGCTGATGACGAGCGCATGTGCCTTGTGGGACGCAATGGCTCGGGCAAGTCCACCCTTCTCAAAATCGCGGCTGGGTTGATTGAACCTGATGCTGGCGAGGTCTGGCTGCAGCCCGGCACCACCGTTCGCTATTTGCCGCAGGAACCGGATTTTACCGGATTTTCGAATGTGCTTGACTACGTTGAGGCAGGCCTTGGCCCCGCAGACAGTCCCTATCGTTGCCGGCATTACCTGAATGAGTTGGGCCTGAGCGGCGCGGAAAATCCGGCAACGCTTTCCGGCGGTGAAATGCGCCGCGCCGCGCTTGCTCGAACGCTCGCCCCTGCCCCGGATATTCTGCTGTTGGATGAGCCCACAAACCACTTGGATTTGCCCGCCATTGAGTGGCTGGAGACTGAGCTCAAATCCCTGCGCTCGGCATTCATCCTGATCAGCCATGACAGGCGGTTTCTCGAGAATTTGTCAAACCGGACCGTGTGGCTTGATCGTGGGTCCGCCAAGCGCATGGACCGGGGCTTTTCTGAGTTTGAAGAATGGCGCGATCAGGTTCTGGAAGAAGAGCAGATCGAGCAACACAAATTGGCTCAACGTATCGCCACGGAAGAACACTGGATGCGCTATGGCGTGACCGCGCGGCTCAAACGCAATGTTCGCCGGGTTGGATTGCTGTCCACGTTGCGATCAGAGCGGCGTGAGCATGTGGGCAGCCTGGGCAGCGTCAGCCTGATGGCTTCAACGGGGGACGCATCAGGCCGCCTGGTTGCCGAGGCCAAGAAAATTTCGAAATCATTTGGCGAACGGGATATTGTTTCCAACCTCGATCTTCTGGTGTTGCGGGGCGACAGGCTTGGCATTGTGGGCCCTAATGGCGCTGGCAAGACGACGCTGATCAAAATGCTGACGGGGGCACTGCAGCCCGATAGTGGCTCCATCCGGCTCGGCACCAACCTGCAGATGGTGGCGCTCGATCAAAGCCGCCAGAGTCTTGATCCCGATGCCCTGCTCGCGGATGTGATCACCGACCGGCGCGGGCAATCCGTCACCATAAACGGCGAAACCAAGCATGTTGTTGGCTACATGAAGGATTTTCTGTTCAAGCCCGAGCAGGCGCGAACACCGGTGTCGGTGCTGTCTGGTGGTGAACGCGCCCGCCTCATTCTGGCACGAGAATTGGCCAAGCCTTCCAATTTCCTGATCCTCGACGAACCCACCAATGATCTCGATCTCGAAACGCTGGATCTGCTGCAGGAAATGCTAGGCGATTACACGGGAACGATCCTGCTGGTGAGCCATGACCGTGATTTTCTGGACCGGGTGGCGACATCCATCCTGATGTTTGAAGGCGATGGCAAGTGGACCGAATACGCCGGCGGCTATTCGGACATGGTGGCCCAGCGTGGAGCCGGAGTTGATGCCCGCGATATGAAAGTGGCTGAACGGGAGCGCAGTTCTGCCGCCCAGGTTTCTAAGCCGCAGGCCAAGCGCAAGCTTTCCTTCAAGGAGAAATTCGCGCTTGAGTCATTGCCAGCGAAGATGACGGCACTGGGCCTCGAGCTATCTACGCTCGAGCAGAAATTATCCGACGCCAATCTCTTTGCGCGCGATCCCAAGGGTTTCGAAAAGATCATGGCGCGCCTGACCGCCGTTCAAGCGGAAAAAACCAACGCTGAAGAGCAATGGCTGGAGCTTGAGATGATGCGGGAAGAGCTGGAGAGTTAAATCACCACCCTGAACCGCCGCCGCCGCCGCCGCCGCCACCCGATGAACCTCCGCCGCCCGAGCCTGAACTGGAGCCTGGAGCAACCGAGGCCGAAGCTGCGCTTGAGGCGAGGCTCGAGCCCAGGCTGTCGGTGAAACCGCCCATATCTCCAGAATTCCAGTTATCGCCGGAATACCAAGCGGGTGCCGTTGCT
>JANMHO010000047.1:0-8043 GCA_031375195.1 Rhodobiaceae bacterium | reverse complement strand
ATTCACTGTCAATACCGGCAAGGGTTATATTTCTTCCGAGCGCAACCGCCCCGAAGATGCGCCGATTGGCCTTATTCCGGTTGACTCGATTTACAGCCCGGTTCGCCGCGTTTCCTACAAGATCGAGAATACCCGCGAGGGGCAGATACTCGATTATGACAAGCTGATCATGACGGTTGAAACCGATGGCTCGATGACGCCGGAAGATGCCGTGGCCTATGCCGCGCGCATTTTGCAGGACCAGCTCACGGTGTTCATCAATTTTGCGGAGCCTTCCAAGGTTGTGCTTGAAGAGTCGCGGCCCGAACTTGAATTCAATGCGGCCCTTCTCAAGAAGGTTGACGAGCTTGAGCTTTCGGTTCGCTCGGCGAACTGCCTGAAGAATGACAATATTGTTTACATCGGTGACCTCATCCAGAAGTCGGAAGCGGAAATGCTGCGCACCCCGAACTTTGGCCGCAAGTCGCTGAACGAAATCAAGGAAGTTCTGGCGCAAATGGGCCTGCATCTTGGCATGGAAGTGCCGAACTGGCCGCCTGAGAACATCGAAGATCTCGCCAAGAAATTTGAAACCCATTACTGAGTGATTGAACATCTGGCTCTGGCCAGGTGGAATGAAGGAGAACGGTTATGCGTCATGGATTTAAAGGTCGCCGGTTCAACCGCACCGTGCCCCATCGCTTGGCGATGTTTGCGAATATGTCGGCTGCCTTGATCAAGCATGAGCAGATCGTAACCACTTTGCCCAAGGCCAAGGATTTGCGTCCCGTGATCGAGAAGCTGATCACGCTTGCCAAGAAGGGCGGACTGCATGCCCGCCGCCAGGCCATGAGCCAGGTGCGCGACGAGACGCAGGTGAAGAAGTTGTTTGACGTGCTTGCGGCCCGCTTCAAGGAACGTCAGGGCGGCTATGCCCGCATCATGAAGGCAGGCTTCCGCTTCGGTGATAACGCGCCCATGGCCGTCATTGAGTTTGTTGATCGCGATCCAGCCGAAAAAGGCAAGGATTCAGGCCCAACCATGAAGTCAGCCGATGCGCAGGAAGCGGTTGCTGCTTAGTTTTCGATAGTTTCAATTTATCAGGGGCGGCGTAATTGCTGCCCCTGATTTTTTTGCGGCCAGCCTGTGGCGCCTCTCCCACGCAATGCTCAGTAATCCGCTTGCCACGATCAAGATCATGCCAGCCACGGACAGCCAGTTGGGCAGATTGCCAAACACGAAAATTCCAGAGAGCACGGCCCAAAGCGTGAAAAAATAATAGAAGGGCGCAAGCACTGTTGGCATTGCAAAGCGGAATGACAAGAACATGAAAGTGTGGCCGCCGATGAGCAGGAAGCCCGCTGTCAGCATCATCAGGATGTTTGTGGAGCTTGGCTGCGACCATGTTTCGAACAGGAAGCTGCCAATTCCCGCAGCGGTCATGACTGAAACCAGTGTTGTGAAAGTTGCCACAAGAACTGGAATGTCATGGGGGATCTTGCGTGCGGCGAGATCTCGCCCGGCTCCGAAAACCGCGCACCCAAAAGCAAAGATCGCAAATGGAGAAGCGGTAGCGCTGCCGGGTTGCGCGATGAGGACGGCGCCACCCAATCCTGCAGCAATCAGCCCATAGCGCACGGCTCCAATCTTTTCATGCCAAATGATCGAGCCGCCAATGAGCAGGAGAAGTGGCGATATCTGGAATATTGCCGTCACGTCGCCGATTGGCATGTGGCTGAGGGCGTAGATAAAGCTGCAGACCGCGAGAGTTTCGAATGCTGCCCGCAGAAGAATCCAGGCATTGAATGCGTGCCGCCATGCCTTGGCGTGTCCAGAAATGACAAGCAGGGGCAGGCACCACAAGCAGGCTGCGATCCCACGCATGAACAACACCTGCTGAGGTGGCGCATCAGCCAGCACGAACTTCATGAAGCTGTCATTGGCGACGAACGAACCGGTGGAGGCGATGATAAAGCAGATGCCGCGCAGGTTTTGGGTGACGAGAGGCTTCAAAGGGCGAAGGCCTGATCAACTGAAATGATGGGGTTTCCGCCATAGCCGTTAAAATTGGTCATGGTGGCAAGGCCGTAGGCGCCCAATGAGCCAAACTCGATATAGTCATCTTCCCGCAATGTGGCCAGGATATCCAAGCGGTGGGGAAGCACATCGAGGGGATCGCAGGTTGGGCCGAAAACCTTGAATGACTTGGCGGCGCCCTCAAGGAACTTGCCATCCCTGATGACGCGAAACGGCGGTTTCAATTCCGGGGCCTGCATATATTCCATCAAGCCGCCGTAAACGCCGTCATTGATGAAAATGTCGTCGCCGTCGGTGCACACCAGTTTTACGCGGGTGAGCAATGACATGCAGGTGGCAACAATCCCGCGGCCGGGTTCGCATTCAAGCTTCGGCCGCTGGTTTTCGGGGAAGGCCTTGATCACGGCTTCTTCTATGATCCTGAAGAAAATGCCGGGTTCAGGCGCGGTGCTTAACACATAGTTTGCCGGGAAGCCGCCGCCGACATTGAGTTTTGTGATGGCCACATCAGCAGTGTTCGCGATGCGGGCTGCGGCTTCGATGTGGCGCACGTAGGTTTGGGGCTCCTTGCTTTGCGAGCCGGGATGGAAGGTGAGCAGGGGGGTAAATCCCAATTCCGCGACTTGCTTCAGCAGTTCAACGCAGATGTGTTCGGGGGCGCCAAACTTGGTGGAGAAATCATGGGCCGAGGCGCCGCGATCGCGCGGCAGCACAAAACGCACGGCGATTTCGATATCCTTGTCATGCTTTACAATATCGGCGATTTTCGCGAGTTCTTCGCGGCAATCAACAACATAGCGCCTGCAGTTGTAGAGCTTATAGGCGTCAGTGATTTCGCGGCGGGATTTTACCGGGTTATGATAGTGAAAGCACTGGTTTCTGGAGACTTTGCCCACCATGGCCATTTCATGAACTGACGCCACATCCCAGGTTTTGATGCCGGTTTCAGCAAGGACCTTGAGCACTTCGAGGGACGAGTTTGATTTCACCGCAAAGGAAACCTCGCCGGGGAAACCCTTGAGGAATATCTGGGCGCGCGCGCGCAACTGGGCGGCGCTGAAGCAAAACATTGGCGCATCGGGCTGCAGCTGCTGGGCAGCAACCGCGGCTGATTCAAACGATAGATTTGTCTGGGTATCGGGCATATTAGGCGCTTTGCGGCTGGGGTGAATTGGCGAGATTCGTGTTATACGCTAAGTATAACGGAAAAATAACTCGAGATTTGGAACTGACATGCGTTTGTTGATTGCCTTGGTTTTTTCGATTTTGCTGCCTGCCGGCCAAGCCGCCTGGGCTCAAGCAGTGCCACAGTCGAAGGCGCAAATATCCTTGTCGTTCGCGCCAGTTGTGAAGGACACGGCGCCTGCCGTGGTGAATGTTTATTCCAAATCAATAGCGCCCCAGAACAACAACCAGGGAATATTTGCTGATCCGCTTTTCAGGCAGTTTTTCAAGGCGCCACGGCAACGGGAGCAGAATTCGCTGGGTTCGGGCGTGATCGTCGACCCATCCGGCATTATTGTGACCAACAACCATGTGATTTTGAGCGGAACGGACGTGCGCGTGGTTCTCGCCGACAAGCGCGAGTTTGAGGCGAAGCTGCTGCTGAAGGATGAGCGCAGTGATCTGGCGGTTCTCAAAATTGATGTGGGCGATGAGGCGTTGACGGCCCTTTCATTTGGCGATTCAGACGAGCTCGAAGTGGGGGATCTGGTGCTGGCCATCGGCAATCCATTTGGCGTGGGGCAAACGGTGACAAGCGGCATTGTGTCGGCACTGGCGCGCACCCAGGTTGGCATCAGCGACTATCAGTTTTTCATTCAAACGGATGCCGCCATCAATCCCGGCAATTCGGGCGGCGCGCTGGTGAACATGGCGGGCGAGCTGGTTGGCATCAACACGGCGATTTTTTCGCGTTCGGGCGGCTCCATCGGAATTGGTTTTTCCATTCCATCCAATATGGTGCAAACTGTGGTGCAATCGGCTGCCACGGGTTCCAGAATTCAGAGGCCGTGGAGCGGTGTTGATTTGCAGGATGTTACCGCTGAAATCGCCGACTCGCTGGGGTTTGCGCGGCCTGAGGGCGCGCTGGTTGCCAATCTTCATCCGCAGAGCCCCCTCGTGCGGGCGGGCCTGAAGCCGGGGGATGTCATACTGGCCGTTGATGGGAGGCCCATCGAAAGCGCCCGCGAGTTTGGTTACCGCATGGCGACTGCGAAGATCGGCCAAGAGGCAATCATCGAGTATCAGCGCAGCGGCAAGGTTCGCGAGACGAGCGTAGAGCTTGTCGCAGCACCGGAGACCATAGAACGCCAGGAAACACTGATCAGGGACCGCAGCCCGCTGCAAGGCTTGGTGGTTGCCAATCTTTCACCGGCTGTTGCCGAGGAACTGGGTTTGCCGTCCAGCGTGAATGGCGTTGTGGCGCTCGATGTCAAGCGCGGCATTGCGCAAAGATTTTTCAAAAAGGGCGATATTATTCTGGAAATGAATGGCAGCCCCGTTTCCAGTGTTGATGATTTGAAAGCATCGATTTCGGCGCAGGCTGGTTTTTGGGACATCCAGATCAGCCGGGGTGGGCGCAAACTGCAGATGACGCTGAGGTGATGTCAACGCTTTTCCAGGCCGCGGGATTTGGCGCAGAGGCTCCCAGGCCTCTTGCTGATCGCTTGCGCCCGCAGAAACTTGTTGACGTTGTCGGGCAGGATCATCTGACGGGCCCCGATGGCATATTGAGCCGGATGCTGGCATCTGGCCGCATTCCTTCCATTGTTTTGTGGGGGCCGCCGGGTACGGGGAAAACCACAATTGCACGGTTGCTTGCTGGTGAAACGGGACTGGCGTTCGAACAGATGTCGGCGATTTTTTCTGGCGTTGCCGATCTGAAAAAAGCGTTTGAGCAGGCGCGCATCCGCCGTGAGCAGGGGCGGGGCACGCTTTTGTTTGTGGATGAAATTCATCGCTTCAACAAATCGCAGCAGGATTCATTTTTGCCGTTTGTGGAGGATGGCACCATTACACTTGTTGGCGCCACAACGGAAAACCCCTCTTTCGAATTGAACGGAGCTCTGCTTTCGCGGGCGCAGGTTCTGGTTTTGAACCGGTTGGGCACGGAAGCGATGACGGCGCTGGTGGCGCGGGCGGAGATGTTTGAAAAACGCACTTTGCCGGTGGAACCTGATGCGCTGGCGGCCTTGATTGCCATGGCCGATGGCGATGGACGCTATTTTCTGAACATGGTTGAAGAGATTTTTTCCAGCGTGGCGGAAGGGGCGGCGGCGCTCAATTCTGAATTGCTTGCCAGGACCGTGCAAAAGCGGATGCCGCTTTATGACAAGGCGGCGGATGGCCACTACAACCTGATTTCAGCGCTGCACAAATCTGTGCGGGGGTCTGATCCTGACGCGGCGCTGTATTATTTGGCGCGAATGCTGGTGGCTGGTGAAGACCCGTTGTTTCTGGCGCGCCGGCTGGTTCGGATGGCGATTGAGGATGTGGGGCTGGCGGACCCGGAGGCTATTCATCAGGCGCTCGCTGCCAAGGAGACTTTTGATTTTCTGGGAAGCCCCGAAGGCGAGTTGGCCCTGGCGCAAGCCACCATCTACATCGCGACAGCACCCAAATCCAATGCCGCCTATACGGCCTTCAAGGCTGCGATGGGGCGGGCGAAAGAGACAGGTTCGCTGGCGCCGCCCAAGATCATCCTGAACGCGCCCACCAAGCTGATGAAGGAACAGGAATACGGCGCCGGCTACGCTTACGACCATGATCAGCCGGAGGCGTTTTCGGGCCAGAACTATTTCCCGGACCAGATGGGGCGGGAAAAATATTACAACCCCGTGGAACGGGGCTTTGAACGGGATGTGCGGAAACGGCTGGAATATTGGGCGGGGTTGCGGAAGAAGCGGGGATAGAAACGGCCGGAGCAAGTCCGGCTTTTCTGTTTTGCAGGGGAGGATTATTTCCGGTTTGCGTCCAGGCTGTAAGGGCCGGCACCGGCAGCGGAGAAATAAAGAAAAATGAAGCAGAAGAGGATGGCGGCATCGCCCTGGTTCAGCATGGGGAAGAAACTCTGGGGTGCATGGGCCATGAAATAGGCGGCGGCCATGAAGCCGGCGAGCACGAAGGCCGTGATGCGGGTGAAGAGGCCGATGATGATGAGAAGGCCACCGATGATTTCGAGCGCGCCGGCGAGGCCCATGAGCGAGAAGACGTCGACGCCATTGGCGAAATATTCGGTCGCCGGGAAATTGAAATACTTCGATGTGCCATGCTCGAGAAAGAGCAGGCCGGTTACGATGCGGAGCGCGGCGTGAAGATGGCCGGACCAGGAGGCGGGGATGATTCCGTTTAACATGGGAAAGTGCCTTTTGTTGTTGATTAAAAATTGGCGGATAGCAGAGTCGCGATCCCGTAACAAGATAAATTACAGATAAAACTTGACATTAGCTAACTTGTTAGCTAACTAGGTTTTTATGGAAACTGTCACGATACACAAAGCCAAAACCGAACTCTCCAAACTGCTCAAACGGGTTGAAGCCGGCGAGGAGATCATGATTGCGCGGGGCAACAAGGAAATCGCGAGGATTGTGCCTGCAGCAATGCCAGCGGTTCGCAAGGGTCGCGGACACGGGGCGTGGAAAGGCCTTTTCGCGATGCCGGATGTAATGGTTCCAATGACGGAAAGTGAACTGGCCGATTGGGAAGGGCCGATTGAACCTTCTCCTTGATACACATGCCTTGTTGTGGATGATGTTTGCTGACCCCAAGCTGGGCAGCGCGCGTACTTCCATCATCGAGGACGCAAACAACACAATATTTGTGAGCGCCGTTTCAATCTTTGAAATCACCAACAAAGTGCGCTTGGGAAAGCTGCCCATTGCGGACGATGCGGCGCGGCGCATTTCTGATATCTACGCGGAATTCGATTTCCGTCCCCTCCCTATAACGCACCTTCATGCCCGGCACGCGGGATTTCTGCCCGGCCCTCACCGTGACCCATTTGACCGTCTGCTGGCGGCCCAATCGATTCTCGAGAAATTGCCTCTGATGTCAGGGGACCAAGCGTTCGAGGGCTTTGGAGTTGATACGGTCTGGTGAGGATTCTGCAACCGAATTTCTGGAATTTATTCCTTGACACCGTGCGGTGATTGAACTATAAACGGCCAGTCCCCAAAATTGCAATTCCGGCTTGTGAGCGCAAAGTTCCTTGAGACAGGAGCATCGCTGAAATCCAATCGGCTGTTTGAATGAACGTCATGGTAAAACACTTGTGGATGGTGGTTCTGGAACTCGCTTCCAGCTGGAGAGTGGCCTTGTCGCAAGTTGATATTTCCCTGCGGAAGAATTGAAAGTCATGCCCGGTAATTTGGTTCAACTCAGGGAAATGCGCCCTCCAGATCGCGCGGCGGCGCTTCAACTCATTGGCGAACAAACCGTCGGTGTCTATGAAAAGCTGGGGTACAAAACCCGCGCTTTCAAGATGCTGAAAAAGATTGGGTAGAGGGGCCTACCTTTCCGCAAACTGACATTTTTCTGACAGCGCGCCTCAGGCGCGCGCAAGGCGTGCTGTTTCATAACACCTTCACGGCGAAGGCGGGCATCTCGCGGATGCGGCAAGGTGAATGGCATGGAACACACAATGCGACGCATGGCTGGAATTTTTCTGGCGCTTGTGTCCATGATCGCGTTCGACCTGCGGGCGGCGGAAGTGAATAAGGCCGGCGCTCTGTCACAGGGGGTAAACGCGGATTTGGCTGCGTCGGTCGGGGTAAGCATCAAGACAAGCAGCGAGGTGGGGCAGTCATTGGCGCTTGATCCCAGCGCCAATTACGCGCGCCAATGGTCGGGCGGCGCATTTGAAATCAGCACAGATGCAAGCCTCGACTATCTCCTTGACGAGGGGCGCCTGGGCGATTCCACGGCCAATTTGATATCCAGCTACCAGTCGCAAATCGGAACGGATGTGTGGCTGAAGCTTGATGCCAGCTATGAATTTGACCATGAAATCGAGCAAAGCGCATTGGG
>JANMHO010000390.1:0-1888 GCA_031375195.1 Rhodobiaceae bacterium | reverse complement strand
TCAACTAAGCGTGGACGGGCCCTTGACCCGCACAACTCGGGACGGCGACAGGAGCCGCACAGGTCAACTCGCTCACATACAGGGGTAGCTTTTAATTCCCGAAATTATTCCCTCTCAAGAACCAGTTCTTTGACTGGCTGACCCCCCGCTGGATCGAGATTGAGGATGCTGTTTGATCATGGCCCCAACACGGACAGAGTTAGGCAACATTGCGGCAAGCCCGTCTTGAGATTTTTGCTGCATGTGCGAATCGAGCCAGCATTGCCGCTTGATAACAATTGTTTAGGCGAACAAGTTGGTGTGAATATTTTCGCAGCATCGCGCCGTAAATATTTTTGCATGACAATAGTTTTTGCGCGAATCACCCGCTGGCGCCGCAAGCGAATCGATCTGTGGCGCGAATCAGTGCGTCGGTGATTCCCGGTTCCGTAGTCGTGTGACCCGCATCGGCTATGATTTCAAATTCAGCCTCGGGCCAGGCCCTGTGCAGCGCCCATGCGGTTTCCATGGGAGTTACCACATCGTAGCGTCCCTGAATGATGACGCCCGGAATATTCCGAATCACCTGTGCGCCCGCCAGCAATTGACCGTCTGATTCGAAAAACCCCTTGTTGAAGAAGTAGTGGCATTCGATTCGCCCGAAGGCCAAAGCGAACGCATCACCGCCGAAACTGGCAACCAGCGCCGGATTGGGCCGCAAGGCCAGCGCGCTGGCCTCCCATTGGCTCCAGGCCTTGGCGCAAACCATCTGCGCAATGGCGTCGTTGCCCGTCAACCGCTTGTAATAAGCCGAAACCAGATCGCCCCGCTCCGCCTCTGGAATGGGCGCCAGAAAGGCTTCCCATGCATCAGGAAACAAGGCCGATGCCCCTTCCTGATAGAACCAGCGGATTTCCCGCCGGCGAACCGTAAAGATGCCGCGCAAGATCAACCCGCTCACACACCCCGCATGTTTTTGCGCATAGGCCAACGCCAGCGTCGAGCCCCAAGAGCCGCCCAGCACCTGCCATTTTTCAATACCCAGGTGAACCCGCAGCGCTTCAATGTCAGCTACCAGATGCCACGTGGTGTTTTCACGCAGCTCCGCATGGGGCGCCGATTGCCCGCAGCCCCGCTGGTCAAACAAGATGATGCGGTAGCGCTTCGGGTCATGCAGCCTACGCAGGAAAGGTGAAATCCCGCCGCCCGGCCCCCCGTGCAAAACCAAAGCCGGCTTGCCCCTGGGGTTCCCGCATTCCTCATAATAGATTTCATGGAGATCTGAAACCCGCAGCCTGCCGCGCGCATGGGGTTGCAGCTCAGGATAAAATTCGCGCATATTTTAAAGAGTCTGGTAGCGCGCGATGGCCGAGCGTTCGAGCGCTGCCGTCACCAGCTTGTCGAGGCCCAGCGTGTCCCGCAGGATTGCCAGGAAGCGCAACTCTTCCTTGCCCACCGCCAAATCCGCCGCCGCCACCTCAACGGCGAGCGCATAGGCGGTTTCGCGCAGCTTGGGTGAAAGCTGGTCCCGCGCCAGGCCCAGCACGGTCATCAGGCCTTCCGGCTCCTGCAGCATCTCGCCACATTCCTGCGCCACGGTCGTGAGCCGCGCGCTGTCAAAATCCTTGAAGATCGGCAGGCTTTTCACCACGCGGCCAATTTCCTTCAATTCCGTCGCATTGATCCGGCCCTCAACACCGGACATGGTGACCATCACATAAATAAGCGCCTGTTCAGTACTGATTGTGCCGGGCATTTCAAACTCCATTGAATGAAAATGGCTACCGGGTGCGCGGTGGTTTGTCGAGAGCGTTCATTTTGCTGGAGGCCAAACCTCAGTATCATGATCCGGGTGTTGCCGGTTGGTATGGCGGATCATTTCATACAGCTCCGCCGATGCGCCATCATA
>JANMHO010000352.1:0-1576 GCA_031375195.1 Rhodobiaceae bacterium | reverse complement strand
TGGACGACTCAATGGAAGCCTATATGAAAAACGACTAGGTTCCGGTAATCTTGGCTCCTCATGAGCGAGCCGGAAACCTCACGCGAAACCAGCCTTCTCAAAGGGCCGATGCTGGCCCTTGTTTCGGCCCTTTTGTTTGGTATCAGCACACCGCTGGCCAAAGTCCTGCTTGGCAACATCCATCCTCTGATGCTGGCCAGCATCCTGTATTTGGGATCAGGTATCGGCCTGTTCATCTATAGCCGGTTCAGGCGCGAATTGAGTGAAACAGCGCTCACCGCCGGGGACTGGCAGTGGCTTGCGCCAGCAATTTTTTGTGGCGGCATTCTGGGGCCCATCCTCCTTCTGGTTGGACTGCAACTGACATCTGCCTCCGCCGCTTCGCTGCTGCTGGTGCTTGAAGGGGTTTTCTCGGCCTTGATCGCCTGGATCGCCTTTCGCGAGCATTTCCACATTCGCATCGGCATCGGAATGGCGGCCATCACACTGGGCGCTGCTGTGCTGGCCTGGCAGGGCGAGTTTTCACTTGAAACGGCATATGGGCCAGTGCTCATTGTGCTGGCCTGCGTCAGCTGGGCCGCAGACAATAATTTCACCCGCAAGGTGGCGCTCAGCAATCCCGTTCAAATCGCCATGATCAAGGGGCTGGTGGCGGGAAGTGTCAATCTTGCCCTGTGCTTGTTGGTGGGCGTGGTTTCGTTTGAGCCAATCTTGGTGGCAGCAGGCGCCCTCATCGGTTTCCTGAGTTATGGCGTGGGCCTTGTCATATTTGTCTATGCCCTGCGCGCCATCGGTTCAGCCCGCACCGCCGCCTATTATTCGGTAGCCCCCTTCATCGGTGCGCTGGTGGCCGTTGTGCTGCTGGGCGAACCCGTAACCTGGCAGCTCGCCATTGCAGCGCTGCTCATGGCATTTGGCGTGTGGCTGCATTTAAGCGAACACCACGAACACCCGCACCAGCACGAAGCGCTCGAGCATTCCCATTCCCATATCCACGACATGCATCACCAGCATGAACACAGCGCCAAAGACCCGGCGCACGAACCCCACGTCCATACCCATGTGCACCGGCCAACACGCCACACCCATCCCCATTTCCCCGATGCCCATCACACGCACGGGCACACTTAACGCAAGCCTGAGAAGGACAATCCATGGCCCAAAATTTTCTGAGCAAGCTCACAGGTTCATTTTCGCAAGGGGCGGCGGATAATCCAACTGTCGCCATGATTGAAGCGGCCTTTCGCCACCACAATCTTGATATCCGCTACATCAATTGCGAAGTGCCGCCTGATAGATTGCGCGACGCGGTAAACGGTGCGCGCGCCATGGGCTGGATTGGCTTTAATTGCTCGATCCCCCACAAGGTCTCCGTCATCGAACACCTTGATGGCCTGGGCGAATCTGCCGCAGTCATGGGCGCCGTAAATTGCGCCGTGCTGCGCGACGGAAAATTCATTGGTGAAAACACCGATGGCAAGGGCTTCCTCCAATCGCTCCGAGAGGTCGTCGATCCCGGAGGCAAGACAGTTGTCATGTTTGGAGCAGGGGGCGCCGCCCGCGCCATTGGCGTTGA
>JANMHO010000351.1:0-7072 GCA_031375195.1 Rhodobiaceae bacterium | reverse complement strand
GCCGTGGCGCGTTCGCCGTGGGATGCGCCGGAGATTGATGGCAATGTGTTCCTGCCCGGAGAAACTTCGCTCAAGCCCGGCGACATGGTCCGTGTACGGATTGTTGAGGCGGAGGAATATGATCTCGTCGGCGAAGTGATTTCTTAGGCCACCTGCTGCAGCAGCGGAAGCATGGAAGGGTGAATATCCTTTGATTCACGCTTCAAGAACGACAGGGCGGCGTATTCCGCTTCGCTCATCTGCCCATCGCGGTTGAGCCGCTGCATAAACCAAAGCGCTTCAGCCTCAGTGATATTCTCGCTCTCGCCAATCGCGGCCACTTGCTTCAACAGCTTTGCTTTGGTGGCGCGGCCAGAAACCGTGTTGATTCCCAGTATGCCCCGAAGTCCGGAAACCATGCGGGAGAAGAAACCGCCGACATCGGCCTTCGGGTCCTCAAGCCATTTTTCAACGCGCAGCGCTTCGGCCCGGCTTGGCGCCAGATAGGCATCGTCGGCCATCATGTGATTTGCAATCGCCTTGCCAAAGAAATTCACCCATGCAGGATCATTCTCCGAGGCCGCTGTAATGTCGTTTATGTCGAACAGCATCTCGGCTTCGCCGCGTGTGATGCTTATGCTGCCCGCACTTGCGGGAGCATGCATCAATTGACGCAATATTCCAACATCGTCGGCTGTCACCGCGCAGGCCGGAACAGGCCTCTTGCTGTTGCGCAGTGGCCCTTGCCCGCTGGTGATCGCAAGCTTGACCTGCGCCAGGGCATAGTTGACCAGGAACTCGGGGCTTGAATCGGATTTTTCAAGGACATTTATGAGAAGCTCGAACTCGCTGATGGACTTCACGGCGCCTGCGCTGTCGATCATTCCGATCAGCCACTGCGCGGCGGTCTCATCAACATGGCCTTCAGGCTGTACCTGAAACACCAGAAAGTCAGTCAGGGCTTCGACGAACAGAATTTCCCAGAAAACATCCTTCTTTCTGCAACCGCCGTTCAGGGCAAACAGCCAGGTTGCTTCCTCGACGCCGATTTTGGCATCGGTGTAGAATTTTGCCCGGATGTCATGAGCGTTCGCAGCCGTGATCATCCCGGAGTTCAAGATGACTTGGAGTTCGGCTGGCATGCTGTTGGACATCAGATTTTTCCTGCTGGGTATGGCTTATACCATATCGCTGGGCGGCTTAATTCTTGGTTAATGGATCAATTTTGGCCACCCGGGGCCTTCAATTCCCTTTCCGCCTTATTCAAGTAATCGCGGGTTAGGGGAAGGGTGTGCACGTCCTTTGTCAACTGCATTTGGAAATTCATATGGGAGCTGTGGCTGAAAGTCACCTCGCTTCCAATCAGGTAGAATTCCCACATGCGGCAGAAGCGCTCATCCATCATGGTTGTTATCTTCGCGCGGTTGGATTGGAAACGTTCCTCCCAGGCGCGGAGCGTCTTGGCATAATGCAACCGCAGTATTTCAATGTCTGTGACCCACAGTCCCGAACGCTCGACGCTCGCGAGGGTTTCTGAAAGCGCTGGCGAATACCCGCCGGGGAAAATATACTTTCTGATCCATGACGCCGTGGAGCTTGGCACCGTGTGGCGGCCTATGGAATGCACAAGGGCCACGCCGTCGGGCTTGAGAAGCTCATGTATTTTTTTGAAATATTCATCATAGTGAATGACCCCTACATGCTCGAACATGCCCACGGAAACAATCCGGTCAAACGTCCCGGTTACGTGTCGGTAGTCTTTCAATTCAAAACTCACGCGCTTGTCGAGCTTGCGTTCCTTGGCCCGTTCCTGGGCAAGGGCATGCTGCTGGGTCGAAAGCGTCACGCCCACAACCTCGACATCAGCCACCTTTGCCAGATAAAGCGCCATGCCGCCCCAGCCGCAACCGATATCGAGAACGCGCTGGCCAGGTTTCAAATCAAGTTTGGAGGCGATATGGCGCAGCTTGTTTTGCTGGGCCGTTTCCAGCGTGTCCTTGGGGTTTGTGTAGTAGGCACAGGAATAATTCATATCCTTGTCCAGAAAGAGCCGGTAGAACTCATTCGAGAGATCGTAATGATGCTGCACATGGGCGCGCGCCGCCTCTGTGTCATTGCGCTGCTGGAACCGGCGAAACTGCTTTTGCGCCCGGTTCAGAATTCTCTGCAAGGGGTGCTTTCTGAGATTTCGGCTGTTTATCATGAACAGCGTGAGAAAATCACGAATGGTGCCCGTTTCAATTGTCAGGGTCCCATCCATGTAGGCTTCGCCGGCATGCAGCTCCGGATGGAAGAAAAGTGACCGGTAGAGCTTCCTGTCCTTCAGATGAATGCCCACCTCGAGGCCGGGCGCGCCCTTGAACACATGCACATTGCCATCCGCATCCCTGACTTCCAGCGTTCCTATCTGCACAAAACGATTGAGCAGTGTCTTGAGCGGAAACATCAAATTCTCCCTACAGCGGAATATTGTCGTGTTTTTTCCATGGATTTTTCAGCTCCTTGTTCCGCAGCATGTCGAGCGCCCGGGCAATGCGTTTCCGGGTTGAGTGAGGTGTGATGATCTCGTCAAGAAAGCCGCGTTCGGCTGCCACAAACGGATTGGCAAAACGATCCTCATAGTCTTTCACCCTTGAAGCAATGAGATCTTTGTCACCCAGCTCACCGCGATAAATAATTTCGGCGGCGCCGCGCGACCCCATCACGGCAATTTCAGCCGAAGGCCAGGCATAGTTCAAATCTCCCCTGATGTGCTTGGACGACATGACCACATAGGCGCCGCCATAGCCCTTGCGCGTGATCAAGGTGATTTTTGGAACGGTCGCCTCGGCGAAGGCGAACAAAAGCTTGGCGCCATGCTTGATGAGGCCGCCATACTCCTGGGCGGTGCCGGGAAGGAAGCCGGGAACATCCACCAATGTGACAATGGGAATATTGAAGCAATCACAGAAGCGCACAAACCTTGCGGCTTTCCGCGCTGCATCGCTGTCGATAACACCCGCCAGCACGAGGGGCTGGTTGGCCACAATGCCGATGGTGCGCCCACCCATGCGGGCGAAACCGACGATGATGTTCTTGGCGTGGGCTTCCTGGATTTCGAAAAAGTCGCCGTCGTCGGCAATCTTGTGAATCAGCTCTTTCATGTCATAGGGTTGATTGGGATTTGCCGGTATGAGCGTGTCGAGTGAAATGTCGATGCGTTCGGCATCATCGAGACACGGAATTTCCGGAATGGCGGAGGTGTTGGAAGATGGCAGAAAATCTATCAACCGGCGCATCTGCAACAGTGTTTCAACATCATTGTCAAAGGCCTTGTCGGCAATCGATGACCTGGTTGTGTGAACGGATGCGCCACCCAGTTCTTCCGCCGTCACCGTTTCATTGGTGACGGTTTTCACAACGTCAGGGCCGGTCACAAACATGTAGCTGGTGTCGCGCACCATGAAGATGAAATCCGTCATGGCAGGCGAATAAACATCGCCACCGGCGCATGGCCCCATGATGACGGAGATTTGCGGGATCACGCCAGAAGCCAGAACATTGCGCTGGAAAACCTCGCCATAGCCGCCAAGCGCATTCACGCCTTCCTGGATGCGGGCGCCGCCCGCATCAAACAGTCCAATAATCGGCGCACGGTTTTGCAGGGCCATGTCCTGGATCTTGGTGATCTTTCGGGCATGCGACTCTGACAGCGAACCGCCAAAAACCGTAAAATCCTTGGCGAAGACATAGACCACGCGGCCATTCACGGTGCCCCAGCCGGTGACCACGCCGTCGCCCGGAATTTTGGATTTCTCCATGCCAAAATCGGTGCTGCGGTGCTCGACGAACATGTCAAATTCTTCGAAGGAACCTTCATCGAGGAAAATCTCGACGCGCTCCCTCGCGGTCAGCTTGCCGCGCGCATGCTGGGCGGCGGTGCGCCTGGCCCCGCCTCCAGCCCTCGCTTCCGCTCGTCGGGTCTCTAATTTCTCAATGATTTCCTGCATTAAACCCCATCTGTAGCTATAGTTCTAGGCGGGCAAATGCCCTCACGTCAATTGGCAACGGGGATGCTTGCGAGCTTGACAAATTTCGCACAACAGCAAAACTCATTGTAGCGCCCTGCCCTCCGCGCCATGGCCTCGTCATCATGGCCCCAGGTCTGGATTTGCCAGTCTTCATCAACATTGGCGGCGGTCCAGGCATTTTCAACGGAAATACCGCCTGCTGCCAGCATGATGGCCAGCAATGCCGAACCTGTGAGGGTTGTGAGATTGTGGACCACTGTGAAGGTGAAGGGATCGAGCGCCAGAATGTGTTTTTCGATGGCTGCAAGGGCCGCAGCGGACTGGCGCAGATGGGTCAAAGTGCTGACGGTTGCAAAGCGGGCATCCAGTCCGGTTTCCGCCCACGCTACAACCGGATCCCAATGTGCCGCTTGCTTTGACACCAGCCCGTGCGGAGCTTCCGCCCGATAGCAAACCATGTCACTTCCGGCAAACTCGAGGATTTCGGCGGCGATGTTTGGTTTTTCCGCTGTCGCCCTGTCTATCGCGGTATTTGATAGCTTGGTCAGTGGCATGGCATGGGGGTTGATGAACTCGGTCTGGGCTTCCCATTCCTCAGCAACGGCTGCCGCCAAGGCGCCGTTGGGCAAAACCAGTGGGGCTTTAAGCGGTGTTTTTACATTGCGGCCATCGAGGGCGATGCCCAACTGGCGGGTCACGGACACTTTCTTGTAAAAGCGTTTGGGTAACGGCCGCACGATGCGGTCGCGCGACAGGCGTTCGATTCTTTCGTCCTCAGTTTCGGCGGTCATTCGGTGTCGGGCTCGTATTTGTCGGGATCAAAACCAAAGGTGTTCCAGGTTTCACGCATATGCTCAGAGAGCTTGGCGGTGACATCGACGATGCCTTCACGGGGGTGCGGGAATATGATGCGGCGGGCGTGGAGATGAAGTTTCTTGGAAATGCCTTCCGGCATGTCCGCATTGCCCTCGTATTTTTCGTCACCCAATATGGGGTGGCCAATAGAAGCCATGTGGGCGCGGAGTTGATGCTGGCGACCGGTGACCGGTTTTAGCGAAACCCAGGCGGTGATCGGAGGTGCTTGGTCAGTGACCGAATAATAGGTGATGGCGTGCTGGGCGTTTTCTTCGCCTTTCTTTCCAGGGCGAACTCTGTCGCCATCCGGCCCCTGTGCCTTGATCAGCGGAACATCGATGCGACCCTGGGGCGGTTTGGGAACGCCTTTCACGGCGGCCCAGTAGGTTTTCCTGACAGCTCGGGTGGCAAAGAGTTTTCCCAGCGCCGAAGCAATCGAGCGGCGCTTGGCCACCACGATGACGCCCGAGGTGTCGCGGTCCAGCCGATGCACCAGCAGGGGCCGCTCGCCGGATTTTTTGGCCATGCCCATCAGAAGGCCATCGAGATGCAGAAAGGTTTTGCTGCCGCCCTGCACGGCAAAGCCCGCTGGCTTGTTGAGAACATAGATATCCTTGTCCTCGAAAATGATTATGCTTTCAAAGAGTTCGGTTTCATCCCTGGTGAGTGGCTTCACATCGCCCTTGGGCGCATCGGCGGGGCGCGCATCAAACATCAGGGGCGGAATGCGAAGTTCTTGATCGGCTTGCAGCCTGGTGCCGGTTTTGGCGCGTCCTCCCTGCACCCGCACTTGCCCTGTGCGCGTCAACTTGTTCAGATAGGCGAATGTCACTTGCGGAAGATGGATTTTGAACCAGCGATCCAGCCTTATGCCATCCTCATCAGGAGCCACGATGTAGCGTTTGACTTCAGTCATGATACGAGGCTGCGTACCAGATACAACCCTGCAAATACAGCGATTAGCGACAGGGCAACGGAGCCTGCGCCATAGGCCAAGGCCGGGCCAAAGGCTTTGCGTTCCACCAGTTGGGCAAAGTCGAAGGAGAAGGCGGAGAAAGTGGTGAAGCCGCCGAGAAAACCCGTGGTGAGAAAAGCGCGCGCCTCGTTGCTCATATTCAATTTTGTCGCCATCAATGCCACGAAGGCCCCCATGGTGAAACAGCCGACAACATTCACGATAAATGTATGCCACGGAAACTCTGAACCAAGCACACGCCCCGACCAAACATTAATGCAGTAGCGCGCCGCGGAACCTATGGCTCCGCCTGCCGCAACCCATAGCACCAGAGGCACTACAGCCAGCCCTTCTGTTTGAAATACAGCCACGGCAGGAAAGCTGACAGGATCATCACACCGATTGCGGCGGGGTAACCGTAGGCCCATTCGAGCTCGGGCAGAAATCGGAAGTTCATGCCATAGATGCTGGCCACAAGTGTTGGTGGCAGAAACACCACGGCGGCAACGGAGAATATCTTGATGATGCCGTTCTGCTCGATGGCGCTCATGCCCAATACCGCATCGAGCAGGAAGCCAATTTTGCCAGACAGGAAGGTTGAGTGATCTGTCAGCGACTGAATATCGCGCTGCAAAACTTTAACGCGGGCGCGGTTGTCTTTCATTTCCTTTGTCAGGCGCATTTGGTCAATGATCGCCTGCATGAAGGTCACCATGCGGCCAATGGAGACAAGGCTTTCGCGCATCTTTGAATTGAAGTCGCCCTCTTCGCCAATTTTCTCAAGCAAGTCGGACAGGTTCACCGGCTTCTTGCGAATCCGCTTTCCAGACGGCGTTCGCGCGGAGTTAAAGGTGTTACGGGACGTATCCTCGACGATGACACCGACCCGCTCCAGGTGGTCAGCGGCCCGGTCAACCACAGCTTCCACCAGGCTGATGAATATGCCCCAGCCGGTCATGGCCGTGGTTTGCGGCTTCATGGCGCGGTGGACATAGGCGGGGAATGCCTGGGGGTGGTGATAACGGATGGTGATGAGCTGGTTGCCCTTGATGATGAAGGTGACGGGGGACGATTCCGGCCTGTCATTTTCGCCCCGCCTTATCAGGTTGGCGGTCATGAAGGCAGCGCCATCCTCCTGGTAAAGCCGGCTCGAGGCTTCGATTTCGGCCAGTTCTTCCCGGGTTGGAATATCGATCTGCAAGGCTGCTTCGACAGCTTTTTCCTCTTCTGCCATCGGCTCCACCATGTCCAGCCAGACAACGCCTTCCGGCAC
>JANMHO010000342.1:0-20920 GCA_031375195.1 Rhodobiaceae bacterium | reverse complement strand
TTGGCCTGAGCGCTCCCCAGAGATGGACTTCGACCATGTCAACCTTTGTGGGCTGAGATGGCCTTCAAGATGCGGGGCGGCGACATGGGCACGTGGGTCATGCGCACGCCCGTTGCATTTGAAACCGCATTGGCCACCGCGGCAAGCGGCGGCACAATGGATGTTTCGCCAACGCCCCTCACGCCATAGGGGTGGTTGGGGTTTGGAATCTCCAGGATCACCGTGTCAATGAAGGGGAGGTCCGAACACACCGGGATGCGGTAATCAAGGAAGCCCGCATTCTGCAGGCGGCCATCTTTCCCGTAGATATATTCCTCATTGAGGGCCCAGCCGATGCCCTGGGCGGCGCCGCCCTGATACTGGCCTTCTACATAGGATGGGTGGATGGCTTTGCCTGCGTCCTGAATAACCGTGTAGCGCTTTACTTTTGATGCGCCGGTTTCAGGATCAACTTCAATGTCACAGATGTGGGTGGCGAAGGAAACGCCCGCGCCATCTGCCACCATTTCATTGTGGCCTGCTATAGGTCCGCCGGTATTGCCAGCACCCTCAGCAATTTCGCGCATGGTGAGCGGCGGGAAGCTGCCGGCATTGGCGCCTGCCGGTTTGGCTGTGCCATTTTCCCAGACGACGGCATCCTCCGGAATATCCCACATCTTGGCGGCGCGTTCGCAGAGAACCTTGATGGCATTGCGGGCGGCGGCGATGGTCGCCATGCCGGTTGAGAAGGTGCCACGGCTGCCGTCGGTCATGTCGTTATGCCCGAGGGAGGATGTGTCGGCGATGACAACGCGCACCTGGTCAAAGGGAACGCCGAGTTCTTCGGCAGCCATGAGGCCGATTGAGGCGCGCGAGCCGCCAACGTCAATCGTTCCCACGGCCACGGTTACGGAACCATCTGGTGTCACGTTCATGTCAACGCAGGTTTGGCCGCCGAAGTTGAACCAGAAGCCGCAGGCCATGCCGCGGCCCTGATTTTTGCCGAGCGGGGCTTTCATGTGCGGATGATTTTTTGCAGCCTCAAGTGTGGGGCCAATTCCGATGGGACCATAGACGGGCCCATAGGACGACTGGGTGCCTTGCTTTGCGGCATTCTTGATGCGGAAATCAACCACATCCATGCCGATCTTGCGAGCCAGCTCATCAACGACACTTTCAACCGCAAAGGCTGCCATGGGCGCTGAGGGCGCGCGGTAGGCCGCGACCTTGGGGCGATTGACGATCACTTCGATCGCTTCGGATTTCACGTTTTTCAAATCATAACAGGCGAAGGATGTTTGCGCGCCGAAGTCGGCCCAGGTTGAGGGGAATGCGCCGCCCTGATAGCGGAGAACGGCGTGGGCGGCGGTGATGGTGCCATCTTTCTTTGCGCCGATCCTCACATCGATTGATGTGGAGCTGGTGGGGCCTGACGCCCTGAACACTTCTTCGCGGGTCATTGTCAGTTTCACCGGGCGATTGGCTTTGCGTGAAAGGGCCAAGGCAAGAGGTTCGGTCCAGATGTGGGTTTTACCGCCAAAGCCGCCGCCGATTTCCGAGGCGGTGACGCGGAGCTTGGACACATCCATGCCGAGCAGCATGGCGCATTGGTTGCGGTAAACGAAATGGCCTTGGGTGCAGACCCAAAGTTCGCCATGGCCATCGGGGCTGACATTGGCCACGCAAGCGTGGGGCTCAATGTAGCCCTGGTGGGTCTGTTCGGTTTTGAAGGTGCGCTCAACGATGACGTCGGCCTGCTTGAAGCCTTCCTCAATATTGCCGTGGCCGTATTCCGAGCGCCGGTTGTTGTTTGATGGCTTGGTTGGTTTTGGGGTTACGCCGGAGGTAAATATATGGCTGTGGATGACGGGTGCATTTGGTTTCAGGGCCTCATCCAGATCCGTCACATGGGGGAGGATCTCGTAATCAACCTTGATGAGCTTCAGCGCCTTGCGGGCGGTTGTGGCGTCGATGGCCGCCACTGCCGCAACGGCGTGGCCATCGTAGAGCACCTTGTCGCGCGCCATGCAGTTTTCCAGCGTGTCCTTCATGCCGCGATCATCGCCGGTCAAATCCGGCAGGTCAGCGCTGGTGATGATGGCTTTTACGCCGGCGAGCTTTTCAGCTTTGGACGTGTCAATTTTCTTGATGCGGGCGTGCGCGTGGGGCGAGCGCAACACGAGGGCAATGAGCTGGCCCGGCGCGTTATAGTCCGCACCATATCTTGCGCGGCCCGTAACCTTGTCAATGCCATCGGGGCGCAGTGGCCTGGTTCCGACGGATTTGAAGACCTGATTGGTAAAATGGGTGTCGAGTGGCATGTTAAGCTCCTCTCATTTCTTTTGCAGTGGCCTGAACGGCGCGAACGATCTTGTCATAGCCAGTGCAGCGGCACAGATTGCCGGCCAGGCCAAAACGGATTTCTTCCTCGGATGGATCAGGATTTTTGTCGAGCAAGGCTTTGGCCGCGATCAGAAACCCCGGTGTGCAGATGCCACATTGAAGGGCGGCATGGGAGATGAAATTCTTCTGCAAGGGATGGAGCTGTTCGCCCGATGCCATGCCTTCGATGGTTTCGATGGCGGCACCGCCCACTTCGGCGCCCAGCACGAGGCATGAGCAGACGAGGCGGCCATTGACTGTTACGCTGCATGCGCCGCAATCGCCCGTTCCGCAGCCTTCCTTGGCACCCGTCAAACCAAGACGATTGCGCAAGACATCGAGCAGCGGCTCATCGGCGTTGCAGACAAATTCGACGGGATCACCATTGATGGTTGTTGATACATGGACGCCCGACATTATTTTCCTCCTGCGCGGCTGTACGCGATCATTGCGGCGCGGCGCGCGAGAACGCCTGCAACCTTGGTTCTGAATTCTATGGTTCCGCGCTTGTCATCAATTGGCTTGCAGGCGGCAGAGCAGGCGGCTGCGAGTTTTTCAAGGGCTGCCGCGTCAAGCTTTGATCCGATGATGGCCTTTGCCGCGGCTGGCACCAGAAGCACGGTTGCGGCAACCGCACCCAGGCTCACGCGCGCATCCTTGATGACGCCCTTGGCATCAAGCTCCAGGTTCACGCCAGCGCTTACGACAGCGATATCCATTTCGGTGCGCGGAATGAAGCGCAAGTAGGCATCGCCGGATTTAGCCGGGCGGGCTGGCAGAAGAATGGCCTCGATGATCTCGCCTTTCTTGAGCGACGTGCGGCCTGGCGATACGGCTACCTGGTCTACGGGAATGGTGCGCTTGCCCTTGGGGCCGACGATTGCAACTTTTGCACCGGCGGCAATGAGTGCAGGAACACTATCAGCGGCGGGCGAGGCGTTGCACATATTGCCAACCATGGTGCAGCGGCCTTGGACTTGCTTGGAGCCGATCAGATTTGCTGCTTCAACAACGCCGGGCCAGGCTTTTACGAGCGCCGCATTTTCGCCGAGGGCGACACCTGGAACAGCGGCGCCAATTCTAAAACCAGCGGCGGATTTCTTGATGTCGTACATGCCCTTGATGCGCTTGATATCAACCACCAGATCGGGTTCGAGGAAACCGCCCTTCATTTTCACGAGAAGGTCCGTGCCGCCGGCCGGCACGAAGGCTGCGCCCTTTTCTTTGGCCAGCATGGTCGCTGCCGCCTTGATGGAGTCTGGTGCTTCGTATCGCATTGTTCACCTGTTTTTGAGTTCGTTGGCTAGTTTGGCCCATTCCAATTGGCTTGGTCAACGGTGTTATTGGTCGCTACACATAAATCATGGCTGCCCTGCGACACCGCTTCAGGGGGCAACGACATTTACGCTGACGCCCGCCTCTTGCAGGGCTGCGGAGAGTTTGGCATCGGGGATTCCATCGCTGATCAGGCGGTTGATGTCCTTGAAATCGCAGACCTTGATCAAGGCTGTGCGGCCAAATTTTGAACTGTCGGAAATAATGATGCGATTTTCGCCGCGTGACAGCACCATGCGGGCAAATTCGGCTTCGGCGAGATAGCTGTCGGAGGGGCCAAACTCGGCGTCGAGTGCCCCGATTGAAATGACGGCGTGGCGCACGTGGAAGCTGGCGGCAAAGGCTATGGCGGAAGGGCCAAACGCTGCGCCATTGGAGCCGTTCAATTCACCGCCCGCCATATAAACCTTGTTGCCGTTCACAGTCGCCAGCGTGCGGGCGATATCTGACGAGTTGGTGACGATGGTGAGGTTGCGTTTTTTCAACAGCTCGCGGGCGAAGATGCTGGTTGTGGTTCCGGTGTCGAGCATCAGGCTGTCGCCATCTTCAATTAATCTGGCAGCCCGGCGGGAAATGGCGCGCTTGGCGGCGACGCGCTCGCGCAGGCGCCGCTCAAAGGGCACCTCGCCCACTTCATAGGGCATGGCGATGGAGCCATGGCGCTTCAGAACTTCGCGGGACTCGACCAGCGATTTGATGTCGCGCCTAATGGTTTCGAGGGAAACGCCCAGGGTTTCAGCGAGAGAGGCAATGGAAATGGTTCCGGTTTCGCGGACGCGGGCGAGAATCCCGGATTGCCGCTTGCTGAGGTTAAGGGTCATGTGGCAATCATAGCCTACTTTTGTGGTTATTCAATAAAATATCGTAAAATCAGTCACAAAACCACAATATAAAGACAAAATTGCAACATAAAACAACATTTCGATTGACAGAAGCCGTTAGAAGCCATCAATTCGCGGTATCAGAAAGGTTTTTTGATGACAGCAGAGGCCAGAGTCCGGTCATTGCCGTTTTGGCAGGGGCCAATCGAGCTCGTTCCGCTCAAAGGTGGGGTGAGCAATGCAAGTTTTACGGTTCGTGACGGGACCCAGAAATTTGTGGCGCGGGTTGGCGAGGATTATCCCTTCCATCATGTGTTCCGCGAGGCGGAAGTGATTGCCAGTGCGGCAGCCTTTGAGGCCGGGCTTTCGCCGGAGGTTGTCTATACAGAACCTGGCATCATGGTGGTGCGCTTCATGGAGGCCCGCACTTACACCGAGAAAGATGTGCGCGGGAATTCGGTTGCTTGCGTTGAGATCGTGAAAAAATGTCACCGGGACATGGCCGCACGGGTTTCGGGCCGAGCCAATTTTTTCTGGGTGTTTCATGTGCTGCGCGATTATGCGCGAACACTTGCCGCCGCGAGGCACGCCCATGTTCCTGATATTCCGGGCTGGATGAAAGAGGTGGAGCGGCTGGAGGCAGCGCAAATTCCGCTGCCGATCATTTTTGGCCATCATGATCTTTTACCCACTAATTTCATGGATGATGGCACAAGGCTGTGGTTGATTGATTGGGAATATGGCGGCTTTGGAACGGCCATGTTTGATCTCGCCAATATGGCATCCAACAATCAGTTTGACGCCCAGGCCGAGCATGATCTTTTGGCCCAATATTTTGAGCGCCAGCCGGATTTGGCCACACTTCGCAGCTTCTATGCGATGAAAACTGCCAGCGCTTTGAGGGAAGCAGTGTGGGGAATGGTCTCGGAAATTCACCTCAATGCGCCGGGCGTTGATTATGTTGCCTACGCCCAGGAATATCTGGCGCGCTACGCCAACGTGCTGGCTGATTACAACTCTGAATTTGGATTGACATGACACAGAAATTTCCGACCCATGCGGATGTCGTTGTTATTGGCGGCGGCATTATTGGCTGCTCAACGGCTTATCATCTGGCGCGGGACCACAAATTGAAAGTGGTTCTGTTGGAGCAAAACAGATTGACGTCTGGTTCCACCTGGCATGCGGCGGGGCTGGTTGGCCAGCTTCGCTCGTCGGCCTCGATCACGCAGGTTTTGAAATATTCAGTTGATCTCTACAAAAAACTTGATGCGGAAACAGGCCTTGCCACGGGCTGGAAAATGTCGGGTTGTTTGCGGCTGGCCACCAATGAAAACCGCTGGATTGAATACAAGCGGCTGGCCACCACGGCCAAGAGCTTTGGCATGGAAATGCATCTGCTTTCGCCAGCAGACGTCAAGAAAATGTGGCCTTTAATGAATGTTGATGATCTGGTGGGGGCATCATATCTGCCGACCGATGGCCAGGCTTCACCTTCCGACATCGCACAGTCGCTCGCCAAGGGGGCACGCATGCACGGGGCGCAGTTGATTGAAGGCGCTCGCGTTACATCATTTGACATCGTTGAGGGTCGCGTCATCGCCATCAACACAACACTCGGCAAAATCAGCTGCGAGAAAATTGTGAATTGCGGTGGGCAATGGGCGCGGCAAATCGGCGTGATGGCAGGCGTCAGCGTGCCGCTGCAACCGGTCAAGCATCAGTATCTGATTACCGAAAAAATTGATGGGCTTTCCCCGGATGCAGCCACCATTCGCGATCCGGACCGGCGCACTTACTTCAAGGAAGAGGTGGGCGGGCTGGTGTTCGGCGGCTATGAGCCAAATCCCATTGCCTGGACGCAAGGCGACGTTCCCGATAATTTTGAGTTTCAGTTGTTCGATGATGACTGGGATCACTTTGAGCAGCATATGGGCGAGGCCATGGCGCGGGTTCCAGCTTTGCAAAAGGCTGGCATCAAGAAAATGATCAACGGGCCAGAAAGCTTCACGCCGGACGGGAATTTCATTCTGGGGGCGGCACCAGAACTCAAGAATTTCTTTGTGGGGGCCGGGTTCAACGCCTTTGGCATTGCCTCTGGCGGCGGCGCCGGCTGGGTTCTGGCCGATTGGGTTGCGAGCGGTGAAGCGCCGATGGATTTGTGGGTGGTGGATATTCGCCGCTTTTCGGACCTGCACAAGGACAGGGCTTGGACATCCGAGCGCACGCTGGAGGCTTATGGCAAGCATTACTCGATTGGCTTTCCCCATGAAGAATACCAGTCGGGGCGGCCCCGGATTGTATCACCGCTGTATGACCGGCTGAAAAACCTGAACGCCTGCTTTGGCTCAAAGCTTGGCTGGGAACGGCCGAATTGGTTCGCGCCCAAAAGCGTCGAGCCCCGCGATATCTATTCCATGGGGCGGCAGAACTGGTTTGCGGCGGTGGGCGAAGAACACAAGTGTGTTCGCGAGCGCGTTGGCATTTTTGACCAGTCGTCATTCGCGAAATATGAACTGCGGGGAAAAGACGCTGAGCAGGCATTGAGCTGGATATGCGCCAACACTGTTGACCGGCCTGCTGGCAAACTGGCTTACACGCAATTGCTGAATTCCCGAGGTGGCATTGAGTGCGATTTAACGGTGGCGCGCATTGCCGAGGATCATTTCTATATTGTGACCGGGACCGGTTTCCGCACCCATGATTTTGCCTGGATCGCCGATCACATCAAGCCCGGACTAGACGCCAAACTCACCGACATCACGGAGGCCTATGGCACGCTCTCTGTGATGGGGCCGAATTCGCGGGCTGTCATCCAGACGGTCACAGCGAGCGACATGTCCAACGCCGCGTTCAAATTCGGCGAGGTCAAGGAGATCGTCATTGCCGGCTACAAGGTGGGCGCGCTTCGCGTAACCTATGTTGGCGAGCTGGGTTGGGAATTGCATATGCCAATCACCGCCACAGGGGATGTATTCGACGCCTTGATGGCAGCGGGCAGAGCCTATGGCGTGGCCCCCGCAGGCTACCGCGCGCTGGAATCCCTGCGGCTTGAAAAAGGCTATCGCGCCTGGAGTTCCGACATTACGCCCAATGACACGCCGCTTCACGCGGGGCTGGGATGGGCTGTGAAGATGAAATCCAACCAGCCGTTCCTGGGACGCGAAGCGATTGAGAAAACTTCTCAAGCGCCGCTCACAAAAATGCTTGCCGGATTCACAACTGAGCGGGAAGACATCGTGCTTTCGGGGCGCGAAACAATTTTACGCGATGGCAAGCTTGCGGGCTATCTCACCAGCGGCGGCTATGGCTACACGGTGGGAAAGCCCATTGGGTTTGGCTATGTGCGGAACGGCTCCGGTGTTGATAAAGACTATCTGAAGGCCGGCTCCTATGAGCTCGTGGTCGCCAATGAAATCGTCAAATGCAACATGCACTTAGAAGCAGTTTATGATCCAAAAAATGAACGCGTTAGAGCTTGAGCATGAACTGGGATCGCCATGCGCATATTCTCGTCATTGGCGGCGGTGCTATTGGAACCTCGCTCGCCTATCATCTCGCGAGAGACGGGGCGAAGGATGTTTTGCTGATTGAAAAATCGCAACTTACGCATGGCTGCACATGGCATGCGGCGGGGCTTGTGGGGCAGCTTCGCGGCAAGCGCAACCTTACGCGATTGATGCAAAATTCGGTTGCGGTCTTTGACCGCCTGGAGGCGGAAACCGGGCAGGCGATTTCGTGGAAGAAAGTGGGTTCACTGCGCCTTGCTTCGAGCCCGGCGCGGTGGAGCGAGATTCAGCGATCAATGGGGCAGGCAAAAAGTTTTGGGGTGGAATGCCAATCGCTTTCCGCGGCTGAGGCCAAGACATTATTTCCCTATATTTCGACTGATGGGGTTGAGGGTGCGGCTTACATTCCGGGCGACGGCTATATTGATCCTTATTCGCTGACCATGGCTTACGCCAAGGGCGCACGGCTGAATGGCGCCAGGATCGAGGAAGGTATTTGCGTTGAAGAAATTGTTCTCGAAGGTCGGCGGGTGGTTGGCGTTGTGACCAACACGGGAAATATATCCTGCGATATTCTGGTGAATTGCGCCGGGCTGTGGGCCAAGCGCGTTGGCAACATGGCGGGCGTTGCGCTGGCGGCCGGCATCGTCGAACACCAGTATTTTTTGACCGAGAAGACCCTGTCGTTTGATGCCAACCTGACGACGCTGCGGGACCCTGACAAGAATTTCTATCTGAAACCCGATACGGGCTCATTTGCGATTGGCGGCTGGGAGGAAGGTTCAAAGGGGTTTCACCGGGGCCTGCCGCCCTTTGAGTTTGGCCGCGAGCTGTTTGCGCCTAATATGGAGCGGCTGGAGTTATTTGCGCTGCCTGCGGCGGAACGGCTGCCGGTCTTGAACGAAACGGGAATTCAAACTGTTATCAATGGTCCCATTCCGGTTTCCGCGGATGGCGAGCCGATCATGGGTTTGGCGCCAGAATTGGATAATTTTTATGTGGCTTGCGGGTTTACGGCGGGGATTGCCGCCTCCGGCGGGGCAGGTCTTGCGATGGCCAACATGATTTTGCATGATGATGCCGGCATGGACCTTTGGCAGTTCGATGTCAGGCGCTTCAGCAATGTTCATGCCCAGCCACGCTATCTGGAGGCCCGCGCCATTGAAGCCTATGCCTCCTACTACAAGGTGCATCGGCCGGCGGAGGAAACCCACGCAGGCAGGAACTTGCGGCTTTCGCCGCTTCATGAACATTTGCAGCGGGCAGGTGCTGTATTTGGATCGCGGGCCGGCTGGGAGCGGCCAAACTGGTTTGCACCCGCCGGAGTTGAGCCGTTTGATGGTCCTTCATTCGAAGGCAGGCCAAACTGGTTTTCTCACGTGGCAGAAGAACACCGGGCCATTCGTCAGCGGGCCGCGCTGATTGACCAGACCTCATTTGCCAAGTTTGAAATTTTCGGGGCAGGAGCGGAGGCGGCACTCCAACGGATTGCGGCCAATGATGTGTCGGGGCCGCCGGGCAAAGCCATCTACACCCAGCTTTGCAATGAAGCGGGTGGCATCGAGGCTGACGTGACGCTGGTTCATGTGGGGCTGGACCATTTTTACCTCATCACCGGTTCGGGCTTCGGTTTGCGTGATAGCGGCTGGGTGGCGAAACATTTGCCAGCAGCCGTCCACATGCGGGATGTGACCAATGCTTTTGCCGTCATCAATATTTGTGGGCCGCAGTCGCGCGCGATTTTGCAGGGTGTGACGGACACGGATATTTCCAATGGGGGGTTTCCGTTCCTGGCAGCGCGCAATCTTGATTTGGGCCATGCCGATGTATTGGCCGTTCGCATCGGCTATGTGGGCGAGCTTGGCTACGAACTTTACATTCCCCAGGAATTTGGCGCCCATATCTATGAGACCCTGTGGGCGGCGGGGCAGGCCCAGGATATTGCCAATGCGGGTTACCGCGCCATTGACAGTTGCCGCATGGAAAAGGGCTATCTCTATTGGTCGGGAGATATTTCGCCGGACTACAACCCCTTCGAGGCGGGTCTTGGATTTTGCGTGGCGACGGATAAGGGCGATTTCATCGGGCGGGATGCCCTGGCGAAAATAAAGGCTGGAGGAGTTACACGCCAGTTGTGTTCATTCACCATCGATGGATTTGCACCGCTGCATGGCGGCGAAGCAATCATTCTCGACGGCAAGGTTGTGGGATCGACGACCAGCGTTGGCTATGGCCACACGCTGGGCAAGACGATTGCTTTCGGATATCTGCCTGTTGCCATGGCGGGAGAAAGGGAATTTTCCATTGAGGCGTTCGGCAAGAATTATTCCGCACAACGTGGCGCAAGATGCCTTTATGATTCCAAGATGGAGAGGATCAAATCGTGAGTGCTGACGGTTTTGCAGATTTGGCGAAGCTGGTTCCCAAACCACTCGTTCCCGACTTCGCGCGGAGCTTCAATTTTTATATGCAAGTAATTGGATTCAAGCAACTTTATGTTATTGTTATAGACCCGGATGGGTATCTCCTGCGATTGTCGCAGCCATTGGGAGTGCGGCTGGCGACAGGGGAAAACATTGATGGATGACCAAGGAATTGGCCGTGCGCGCGAAGCCTTAAAGCACATCAAACTGTTTTGGTGCCTGGATGACAGTGAAATCGAAATCCGGCGTCTGGGTGGACTGACCAATCTGGTGTTCTTTGTGGATCATGCGGGCGAGCAGTATGTGCTGCGCATCCCCGGCAAGGGAACCGAAGAATACATCAACCGGGCAAATGAGGCACAGGCAGCGCGTGAGGCGTCAAAGGCCAAGGTCAGCCCCGATGTGATTTATTTCGATGACAAGACGGGCGTCATGATAACGCGCTATGTGGATCATGGCGTCACCATGTCGCCCGACGGCTTCAAGAGCCGCCAAGGTTCGCCAGGACGGGCAGGGGAAGCCTTCAAGAAGCTGCATTCGTCGGGTGCGCAGTTCAATTTCCGCTTTGAACTGTTCGCCATGATTGACGACTATCTCAAGATACTGGCCACCAAGGAAATCGGGCTGCCTGTCGGCTATGCCGACGTTGTCAAAAGCGCTGAGTCGGTGCGCGCTGCGTTGAAAGCGCGGCCACTGCCATTGGCGGCTTGCCACTGCGATCCCTTGTGCGAGAATTTTCTTGATACGGGCAAACGCATGTGGATTGTGGATTGGGAATATTCGGGCATGAATGATCCCATGTGGGACTTGGGCGATCTGGCTGTCGAGGGGCTATTTGCTCCAGAACAGGAAGAAGAAATGATCGCGGCCTATTTTGGTGGCGCGCCAACGGCCGGCGAACGAGGCCGCTTTGTAATTTACAAGGCGATGTGTGATTTGCTGTGGACGCTATGGGGTCTTATTCAACACGCCAACAAGAACCCCGTCGATGATTTCTGGGCCTATTCGATCAAACGGTTTGAACGTTGCAAGGCCCTGATGGCTACGGCAGAGTTTGACCGCCATGTGGCGGCCGTTCATGCGGGGGATGGCGAAAAATAAGCGGCAGAGCGCGGGCCCTGCCGCCTTTTTGGCGATTTACTTCAGTACACCTGATGCCTTTGCCGCACAGGTTGCGAGATAGTCCATGAGCGGTGGCGACAGGCAATCATAGGGTGCGAGGCCGACCTTTTTCAAACGTGCGCGAATGGCACCCATGTTGGCAGGGTCCACGCCGCCTTCAATTGCGGAGGAGACAAAAGCCGCGAATTCTGGTGGCGACCAGCCTTTATCTTTCGACAGTTCGGTGTGGACAAAATCCAAACCATGGAACGGATGGCCAATCTTTTCGACACGGCCATACATATGGGTTCCGCAGCTGGTGCAAGCGTGGCGCTGGATGGTGGCGCCCGGGTCAACGATTTTCAATTTACCTTCATTTGCCGTGACCTTTAGATGATCGCGGCCCACGACGGCCACCACTGAAAATGATGCGCCAGCGGGCTTCCAGCATTTGGTGCAGCCACAGGCATGATTATGCGCCGTTTGTGCTCCTATGCTTACGGTCACCGGGTCACTGGAGCATTTGCAGGTTAGCGTGCCACCAGCGAATTTCTTGCTGGCTTTGGCAAACACGCCCTTGTCGATCATGGGGTGGATGGAAATTGCCTTGGCCTTCGCCTTGGGTTTCTTGGCTGCGGTTTTTTTCTTTGCGGCTTTCTTGGCCATGTGTTGTCCTCCTGGTTTCTGGTTTTAGAATACGACTACGCTACGGATCGACTTGCCCTCGTGCATGAGATCAAAGGCAGAGTTGATTTTTTCAAGCGGCAGTATGTGGGTGATCATCGGATCAATCTCGATCTTGCCGTTCATATACCATTCAACGATTTTGGGCACGTCAGTGCGGCCGCGCGCACCGCCAAAGGCGGTTCCGCGCCAGGACCTGCCGGTGACCAGTTGGAAAGGCCTGGTGGAAATTTCCTGGCCCGCACCTGCCACACCTATGATGATGGATTGGCCCCAACCCTTGTGGGCCGCTTCCAGAGCCACGCGCATGACTTTCACATTGCCGATGCATTCGAAGGTGTAGTCAGCGCCGCCATTGGTAAGCCCCACCAGATGGGCGACAAGATCGCCTTCAACTTTTGAGGGGTTGACAAAATGCGTCATGCCGAAGCGTTTGCCCCACTGGCTACGTTCCTCGTTGAGATCGACACCCACAATCTGGCTGGCGCCCGCGAGCCGGAGGCCCTGAATGACGTTGAGGCCAATGCCGCCCAACCCGAATACGATGGCGGTCGAGCCGATTTCAACCTTGGCCGTGTTGATTACGGCGCCGACGCCCGTGGTTACACCGCAGCCGATGTAGCAGATTTTGTCGAAGGGGGCGTCTTCGCGCACTTTAGCCAGGGCGATTTCGGGCAGCACGGTGTAATTCGAGAAGGTGGAGCAGCCCATATAATGGTGCACCATTTTGCCCTTGTAGGAGAAGCGCGAGGTGCCGTCTGGCATCATTCCCCGACCCTGGGTCAGGCGAATTTTCTGGCACAGGTTGGTTTTGGGGTTCAGGCAATATTCGCATTCGCGGCATTCGGGGGTGTAAAGCGGGATGACGTGATCGCCCTTTTTGAGGGAGGTGACACCCGGGCCCACTTCCATGACGATGCCGGCGCCTTCATGGCCCATGATGGCCGGAAACAGGCCTTCGGGATCAGCGCCGGAAATGGTGAATTCATCCGTGTGGCAAATGCCGGTGGCCTTGATTTCGACGAGGACTTCGCCAGCCTTCGGGCCTTCCAGATCGACTTCGACGATTTCTAAAGGTTTGCCAACTTCAAAAGCAACGGCTGCGCGAGATTTCATTTGGGTTCCCTCAGTTTCTCGTGGATATATCGATGCCACGAAGTTCTATTGAGTCAAGTATTATGTTTGAAGGCTGGGCACAAGGGATATGAAGATTGGGCGGGAATACTGTCTGGACCTGGACGCCAAGGACGTGCTGGGTTCGCGGCGCGATCTGTTTTCCGTGCCTGCAGGCTTGATTTATCTGGATGGCAATTCGCTGGGTGTATTGCCGCGCAATGTTTCGGCGCGGGTGACTGCCGCCGTTGAGCTGCAGTGGGGTGAAACGCTGATCAAATCCTGGAACGAGCATGGCTGGTTTTTATTGCCCCGGAAGATTGGAAACCGGTTGGCGAAGTTGATTGGGGCGGAACCGGACAGCGTTATTGTTGGCGATTCCATTTCGGTCAATCTGTTCAAGATTTTGACTTCAGCGCTGGGGCAAAGGCGAAATCGCAAGGTCATCCTTTCTGACTCGGGCAATTTTCCCTCTGATCTCTACGTGGCCCAGGGTCTCACGGAATTTATGGCGGAAGGCCATGAGGTCCGGACTGTAGCGCCGGAGGACGTGGTGGCTTCGATCACTCCGGATGTGGCGGTGGTGATGTTGACGGAGGTGGATTACCGCACATCCCGTCGCCATGACATGCAGGCGATTACCAGACTGGCCCATGATGCGGGCGCGCTGGTGATCTGGGACTTGGCACATAGTGCGGGCGCTGTCCCGATTGACCTCAAGGGGTGTGGTGCCGATTTTGCGGTGGGTTGCACCTATAAGTACCTCAATGGTGGCCCCGGCGCTCCGGCTTTTCTCTATGTCAGGCCGGATTTGCAAGATATGGTTCAGCCAGCCCTTGTGGGGTGGTGGGGGCATGCGCAGCCCTTTGCATTTGATCTCAGTTTTGTTCCAGCTTCCGGCATCATTCGCCAGCAATGCGGAACTCAACCAATGCTCTCGATGACGGCCCTTGATGCGGCCCTTGATGTCTGGGATGGCGTTGATATGGCGGTGTTGCACACCAAGGCGAAGGCGCAATGCCAGCTTTTGATTGATTTGGTTGAAACACAGTGCAGCAGGCATGGTTTGAAAGCAGCGGGGCTGCGTGACATGAATGCGCGGGGATCGCATGTTTCATTTCATTGTCCCGAAGGCTATGCGGTTATGCAGGCCTTGATAGCGCAGGATGTGATTGGAGATTTTCGCGCGCCCGATCTCGTCCGGTTTGGCGTCACACCGCTCTATACGCGCTACGCCGATATTTGGGATGCGGCGGAAATTCTGGCCAGGATTCTTGATGGCAGGCTTTGGGACAAGCCGGAGTTCACGGCGCGCAAGGCTGTGACGTGATCAATTGACAAGGCATTAGCTGTAGGGTTGATAGCTTGCCATGGCAAAATTCACGATTCAGGATGTGGCGCAGCTGGCGGGGGTTAGCGTTGCCACCATCGACCGGGTTTTGAATCGGCGCCATGGGGTGCGCGCTCCCACCATTGCCAAGGTTGAAGCAGCGATCCGCGAACTGAATTACCAGCCGGACAGAATTGCGGCACGGCTGGCGCGGTCGCGAGAATACCGGTTTTGTTTTGTGTTGCCTGTCAGCACTGCGGATTTCTTCATGAAGATCGCCGACGAAGTGCGCCTTGCAACCGAGCGCATGGAGGCGGAGCGGGTTTCGATTATCGTCAAGCGGGTTGATGTTTTTGATGGCGAGCTTCTGGCCCTGACGCTTGATTCCATTGACCGGAGTATTGACGGTGTCGCGGTTGTGGCGCTTGACCATCCGGCGGTCCGCGAAGCGATCAACACGCTGGTGGCGCGGGGCATTACGGTGGTGACACTGGTTTCGGACGTGCCGGGCTCCAAGCGCGATCACTATGCGGGCATTGATAATTCTTCGGCCGGCCGCACCGCGGCCAATCTGATGGGGCGGTTCCTGCGCGGCATGAAGGGCACTGTTGGCGTGTTCGCCGGATCGCTGGCACTTCGCGATCACATTGAGCGGCAGTTTGGCTTTGAGCAGGTGGCCGCCCACGAGTTTCCGAATTTGACCGTTTTGCCGGTGCGCGAGTCACGCGATGACCTGGAGCGCATTGAGGAAATGACGCAGCAGTTGCTGGCGGAGCATCCTAATCTTATCGGCATCTATAATGTGGGTGGCGGCACGCGCGGTATTGTGTCGGGCCTCGAGGCAGCGGGCCGCGCCAGGGATATTGTCTTCATCGCCCATGAAGTGACTGATCCTTCGCGCCGCGCACTGATCAAGGGCACCATTGACGCCATCATCAACCAGGACACGGGACACGAGGTTCGCAGCGCCGTTCGCGTGCTGATGGCCAAGGCCGACAAGCTGCCGCTGATCGAAAGCCAGGAACGCATCCGCATTGATATTTTCATGCGGGATAACCTGCCGTAGAGCGAGTTGAGTTTGCGCTGAACTATCTCCCTCCCACCAGTGGGAGCGTGAAATCTGCGAGTCAGTTTTGGCTCGTCGCGATCTATAGTGGCTTCAATCCGGCTTCGATCTGGGCCCGCTTGACTTCGAGGAATGGCGGCAGTGACAATGTCTTGCCAAGATTTTCGAGGGACTCGTCGGTGGCAAAGCCGGGGCCATCCGTTGCGATTTCGAAGAGCACACCGTTGGGTTCGCGAAAATACAGGCTTTTGAACCAGAAGCGATCGACCGGGCCGCTGTTGGGAATGCGCAGTTCCTTCAGCCGCTTTGCCCAGGCATCGTAGTCGGCGCTTGCAATGTTGAAAGCTACGTGATGCACAGAGCCCGCGCCTTGCTGGGCAGGGGGCAGGCCCTTGTCAATGCGAATATGGAGTTCCGCCACGGGGCCAGTGCCGTTCATCTTGAAAACACTGGTGTTGCTGAATTCGCGGGCCTTGGTCATTCCCATGACCGCTGTCAGAACAGCTTCCGTGGGGCGCAAATCCGGCACGCTCATGGTGATGGGGCCGAGGCCGCGGATTTGGTGTTCAGCGGGTATGGGACTTTCACTCCAAGGGTGGGCTTCACCTGCGCCATCATCATCGACCAGACTGAGGCGCTGGCCCTCGAAATCTTCAAAATCAAGTGTCAGCCGGCCAGCTTTTTCGGCGGCTTTCTCAAATGCGATGCCCCGCTCTTTGAGATGATCGGACCACCATTTGAAGGCGGCCTCGCCTTTGATGCGAAAACCCGTGCGGCAGATGGAATGGGTGCCGCGGCGCTCGCGGCCTACAGGCCAATCAAAGAAGGTGATGTCGGTTCCGGGCGAACCCAGTCCATCGGCATAAAACAGGTGATAGGCGCTGGTGTCATCCTGGTTCACGGTTTTCTTGACCATGCGGAGGCCCAGGGTTTTGGTGTAGAAATTATGGTTGCTGGGCGCGTCGGCGGTGACGGCGGTGAGGTGGTGCAGGCCATTCAGTTTCATCATTTTTCCTGTTTGTTCAACCACTGGGTGGCAATTTTCATATCCTGTTGGGTCAGGTTATGCCCAGTTGCGAGTGTTTCATGCTGCACGCTGGCGCCGGCATTTTTGAGTATGGTCGCCAGCCGCGTGGCATTGCTTAAGGGAATGATCGGGTCGCTTGCGCCTGAAATCAGCAGGATGGGCGTTTGCGCGAGCGCTGCGTGGGGAGGCTCGCTCAAGGGGACCATGGCGCGCAGCAGGATGGCTCCACCCAGGATTTCTGGGCGGAGCAACAGCAGGGCTGCCGCGATATTGGCCCCGTTGGAGAAACCCACAGCGACGGGTTTGGCGAGGCCGTAGACAGCCTGCGCTGACAGGATGAAGTCCGCCAGCTCATGGGCGCGATTGCGGACATCTTCTTCGTCGAACACGCCTTCGGCAAGTCGCCTGAAAAATCTTGGCATGCCGTTTTCAAGAATTTTTCCGCGTGGCGAAAGGAGCGATCTTTCAGGCGTCAATGCTTTTCCGAGCGCCACAAGATCATGCTCGTTGCCGCCGGTTCCGTGCAAGAGAAGGAGGGGCGCTTGAGATGAAGTGCCTTGTTCAAAATGATGGATGAAGGAAAGTCCAGTGTTCATTCGAATGAGATAGTCGTCTGAGCCTTCTGATTCAAGAGAGCTTAGTTACTTCGCGACGATAGGGCATATCGAGGAAATCCTTTGGCGCTGCGCCAAAATCTTCTGCAAACTTGCGGCCAGAATGCACAGCAGCGGCAATTGTTCCCGGCCCATAGCAATCACCAATTCGCGTGGCTGATGAAGTGTTATTTGCAAGTGAATGAAATAGTTCGTCTTTTGGGTATCTCGAAGTGACCAGAACAAGTGAACTGGATTCGAGTTTTTGAATGCTGCCAGTGAACACGCAGCTTAAATCAAGATGGTTTCCACCCACATTTTCGACTGCCGTGTTGGCGATTATTCTCACGCCGAGTCGCAACAACCGGGTTTGGATTGCGCTCTGCTCAAGGGACGCTTTGGTGAAGGCTGAAACCAGGCAGGATGGCGTGACGAGGGTTACTTCGTAGTCCTCCTTGCGCAGCAATTCGGCGATGACGCCGCCCATGTAGTAATGATCGTCATCATAGAGCACGACGGATTTGGCCTTGGGGCGATTGCCATTCATGATGCCGTCTGGTGTCAGGACATCGGCTTTTGGGTCGATCTGGAGTGGCCTTGAATGGTGGCGGGCGACGCCATCCCTGCGCCAGCTTGAGCCGGTTGCGATGACAATATGGTCGGCACCAAATTCAGCCACCGTATCCTTAGTCATTTGGCTTTCGAGATAGAGGCTGACATTTGGCAGCTTGTTGATTTGCAACATGCGCCAGTCACGCACCCGGCCCCAGGCGGCAAGGCCCGGCAACTTGCATTCGCGGGCAACCCGTCCGCCAGCTTCCTTTGCGGCGTCGGCAATGGTTACGTCGTAACCGCGCTGACCTAGGGCCCTTGCCGCTTCCAGGCCAGACGGCCCGGCACCGATGACAAGAATTTTCTTTGCACTTTCGGCATTGCGGATTTTCTCAGGATGCCAGCCGCGCCGCCATTCTTCGCCCATGGTGGGGTTCTGGGTGCAGCGGATGGGAGACATGGTGTAATCCCCGGTAACGCAGACATTGCAGCCGATGCATTCGCGGATGTCATCGAGGCGGCCTTCCTCGATTTTCTTTGGCAAGAAGGGATCGGCGATCGATGGGCGGGCAGCACCTATCATGTCCATGATGCCTTGCCTGATGACGCGCACCATGGTGTCTGGTGAAGTATAGCGCCCCACGCCGACGACCGGCTTGGTGGTCAGCTTCTTGACGCCCTTGATGTAAGGTTCCTGAAAGCCCTCTTCGGAAAAGCGCGATGTCTGGGAATCCTTGGCCCAACTGGACAGCGACAGGTCCCAGAGGTCGGGCAATTCCGCCATCATGGCGATTGCATCTTCCACCTCCGCCGGCTCCAAACCATTAGCGCCGAGAAATTCATTCATGGCGATGCGGACGGGAACGGCACAGCGGTCGCCCACGGCCTCCTTGGTTTCCTCAATCACTTCACGCAGCAAACGGGCGCGGTTTTCAAGGGAACCACCATATTCGTCGGCACGAAAATTGGTGGCCCGCGAGAGAAACTGCTGGAAGATGCCAAGGCCGTGTCCAGCATAGACATACACCAGATCATAACCGGCTGCGCGGGAGCGCAGGGCTGCAGCCTTGTGGGCGCGGCGCAGGTTTTTGATATCCTGCTTGTCCATGGCGCGGGCCTGAACGGGATCATTGAAATAGCTTGCCGCTGGCATGGCGCTGGGGGCAAAAGGAATTTCACGCGACCAGAGATTGACGGCCGTATAGCCTGAATGGCAGAGTTCAATGCCCGCAAGAGAATTATGTTCGTGGATTTTTTCCGTGATGCGTTGATGCATCGGAATGTCGTCATCACTCCAGATGCGGAGCTCCACATAGGGGGTGACATCAGCGGTGGGATGAATTTCGGTCATTTCCGTGCAAACAACGGCCCAGCCCCCTTCGGCTTTCATCCCTCGCATGGCGGCAAGTGCCGAGGGATCGCGCCAACCCATGCCGTTGCAATGGGGAACCTGATAGAAACGGTTACGGGCGGTCACCGGCCCGATCTGAACGGGTTCAAAAAGGATATCGTAACGGGAGTCCCGGCTCACGGGTGCTTACGCCTGGCGTTCAGGCGGCCGCTTCGGACTGGGCTTCTTCTGTCACAGCGACATCCGCAATCTCGCTTGAAGGCTTGCGGATGATGATGATGCGCTGCTTGGGCTCGGCGGAGGTTTCCGGTTCGGTGGCGGCGAGCAGTTCCTCGGTTGATGCGTAATTCCTTGCAGCGCTGATTTCATCCGCCAATGGAGCGGGCGGAACGCGCTGGATTTTCAGCTTTGCGCCTTTGGACTCTGCCGCAGTTTTGATTTCGTTTTTGAGAGTTGTTCCCACAACCTGAAATGCGGGGACTGCGACGCTTGGCTCGACGAAGAGCTCTTCATCCTGCTTAAAGAATTTGAGCTGCTGCGGGCTCATTGATTTGGCCTTTTCGACCGGCGAGAACGGGTTCAATACGTTATTTTTCAACGAATTTTCGAGTTTTCGAATGGTCTCCAGAATGGTGAGGGTCTCTATCGACCGCTGGCGTTTGGCAAATTCCTCAAGAAACCACCGCCCTTGCGCCGTTTGCGAAACAGCGGCCTTCAAGCTTTCGAAACTGTCTTCCTGAAACGCTTCAACGTGCACAGACATTACGCAAACTCCAAACTCACCTGCGATACGCACAGATCCTAACGGACTATCATGGAAACTAGTGAAATTTTGGTTTAGAAGCGGGCGTTCAGGATCATGCCCGCAAGAATTTTCAGCCTCCGATTTTCAATTTTTTATGCGTTCATGGCAACTGGCGCAGGCATTCAGTTGCGGTTTTTGCCACTCTGGCTCCATGCCAGAGGATTAACAGTTGGTGAAATTGCAATTGTTGTCGCTGGCATGACGGCGATCAGAATATTGGCTGTCCCCCTGGCAGCGTTTGTTTCTGACAGATACCAAAACCGGCGAAGCGTGATTATCGTTTGCGGATTTGCTGCGTTCGCCGCGTTTCTGATGTTGGCCTTTGCGACAAACTTCTGGTTAATTTTTTCTTTCAGTTTGCTTGCGTCTTTTTGCTAGGCTCCGGTTTTTCCCCTGGCCGAGAGTTTCAGCGTTGATGGCAGCGCTGCCCACCGAATTGACTATGGGCGCATGCGGCTGTGGGCATCATTGAGTTTTTTGACCGGCAGCCTTGGGGGTGGAATACTGCTGCAGTTACTTTCCATTAACTCTGTGATCTTTCTCGTGGCGGGCGCCCAGGGAATGTCGGCGCTTGTGGGCCTGTTGCTGCCAGATGATCCAAAAATTGATGCGCAAGTGTTGGGAAACCAGGGTCCAACCAACTTTTCCCGTGTTGTCAGGTTTTTGATGGCGGGTTCCTTTGCCCTGTTTATCACCGCAGTGGGCGTAGGGCAGGCAAGCCACGCCATGCTCTATTCCTTTGGGCCAGTCCATTGGCATGACCTGGGATTTGACAAATTTACGATCGGGTGCTTCTGGGCGATTTCGATTGCAGCTGAGGTTTTGCTGTTCGGGTTTTCGCAGAATTTG
>JANMHO010000284.1:0-1986 GCA_031375195.1 Rhodobiaceae bacterium | reverse complement strand
GCCCTATCCGCGCCGGGTGGTGGAACTGCGGACCCCCGCCGCATGACCTTTGCGCTTGTCATCGGTGCCGGGCCTGCCGGGCTGATGGCGGCCGAGGAACTGGCGGGTGCCGGGGTCAAGGTGGTCGTCTGCGAGGCCATGCCCACCATCGGCCGCAAATTCCTGATGGCGGGAAAATCCGGGCTGAACGTGACAAAGGACGAGCCGTTCGACGCTTTCCTGGCGCAGTATGACGCCCCGCGACTTAGCCCGATCCTTGCAGATTTCGGCCCGGCCAAGGTGCAGGACTGGTGCCGTGCCCTAGGGCAAGAGGTCTTTACCGGCTCGACCGGCAGGGTTTTCCCTGTCGCAATGAAGGCCTCTCCCCTGCTGCGCGCCTGGCTGCGGCGTTTGCAGAGCCTCGGCGTGACGTTCAAAACTCGAACGCGGTGGGAGGGTTTCGACGGCACGCCGACGATCCTTGCCATGGGTGGCGCCAGTTGGCCGCACTTGGGTTCAGACGCTGCCTGGGTGCCCGTGCTGCGTGCCGCTGGCATCAGGGTCAACGGCTTCAAGCCCGCCAACAGCCGGTTCCTCGTCAATTGGACGCCGCTGTTTCGTGACCGTTTCGCCGGAACGCCCGTCAAGAATGTCGGCCTCAGCTATGCCAACAACAAGGTGCGTGGCGAGTTGATGATCAGCCAGGAGGGCATTGAGGGTGGCGCCATCTATGCGCTTTCGAAATTCATGCGCGAGTCTCCCGGCGAACCGCTGCAAATCGACCTGCGGCCCGACATGACGATCGCGGCCCTTGCCGAAAAGCTAGCCAGGCCCCGTGGCAAGGAGAGCCTGTCCACCTACCTTCGAAAGACCGTTGGTCTGCCGCCCGTTGCCATTTCGCTGTTGCGCGAAACAAATACGCCAGCCACCGCCGAGGGGATCAAGGATGTTGCCGTCACTATTCTGCGTCCCGCAGGAATTGCCAGGGCCATTTCATCCGCAGGCGGAATAGCCCGCACGGAAGTTGACGACAACTTCCAATTGCTCAAATTCAAACACTGCTATGCCGTGGGTGAAATGCTGGACTGGGAAGCGCCCACCGGCGGATATCTGCTCCAGGCCTGTTTCTCAACGGCCGTGGCCGCCGCTCGAAATTGTCTGGAAAACCCTAAAAAAACGTGATTTACTGCGCCCCGGGGCTGCCATAATTTGGAGTAATGATGCGGCAGTAAAACAGGAATTGCCCGTATGCGTACATTAATCATTTTTGCGGCACTTTCATGTGCGGTTCTCACAACCCAATCTTGGGCTGACAGCAAGTCCCACTGCGAGCTTTTCGCCAAAGATGTGGCGGATGGCAGGACCACCGATGTGGATCAATGGCAAAAACTCTATCGCAATTCCTACGCGGATTGCATTGATCAGTACACGGCGGTTGAACCCGCAGTTGAGCCGGAAAAGAAATCCGAAACTGTCAAGGTGGCCAAGAAGCCTGCGGGAAGAAAGACTATAAAAGCGCCAGGATCGAGTTCCACCCCCGAAACAGTAATCGTGGCCGCAAAGGCCCCGTCCAAAAGTATTGAGCCAGGGTCTGACGCATGGAACGAATATTGCGCCGCTAAATACGTTTCATTCAACAAGGCGACAGGAACCTATCGCTCGCACACAGGCAAAGAGCGCCGCTGTCTTGTGACGGGAAAGTCCTAACGCGCGCCCAAAATTATCTCGGCGCCTTTCCAGCCAACCATCATGCTGGCGGCATTAGTATTGCCCGAGATCAGATTTGGGAAAATAGAGGCGTCGCACACGCGCAGGTTTTGAACGCCATGCACACGCAATGTAGAGTCAACAACGGAAGTACCGGGCGAAGGCCCCATGCGGCATGTGCTGACAGGGTGATAAATTGTTGAGCTGCGCTGGCGGAAATCATTGATCACGTCCTTGTCCGAAAGACATGAAGGGCCCGGCATCATTTCTTCCGCAATCAAGGAGGCGAGCGGCTCCTGG
>JANMHO010000281.1:0-8617 GCA_031375195.1 Rhodobiaceae bacterium | reverse complement strand
AAGTGGAAAGTCTGGCGATATTCGCTTCATCTGGGATTTACTCAGTAGAAAATGGCCGTTCATCAAAGCCTCCATCAACAGCTAGCCTTGAATCAAATCTTCAACTGATCCGCAACAAATTAATAGGTCCTGACTCTAGCTGCCCGGTTACGCGCTCGATTAGGCTGTGCAGAGATAGTATTCGCTTGTTCCAGGGCCTCAATTTGTTCCGGGGTTGGCGGTTTTGGCCTGAACAAAGACTTTAACATTTTAGGCCCGCTTCTGATTGTTTCCGCCGCCTTGAAGTGCGCGTAAAAGGAAATTGAGCGAATTTGTAAACGTAAAACCACCCTTAAAAGATACCAATACCAACAAGTTGTTATGAATACTATTGGCATTTTAAACAAATTGGCGATGATCGCGCGATGTACGTTTTTCACAATTTTTCAAGTATTGATTTTGCTATCCAATTTCCCAATGCAACGCGTGTTGTCTGAAATGATCGGAAATGTTATTCCATACTTTAGATGATGTTTCAGCCTTGCAGCTGCCGCTTGGACCAGCACGTTCTGCATTTTTCCCGCGACAAGGCCGTTCTTGGCGGGGTTCAAGCGTCTGCAAGACTGCTGCGCATCTGTCCGCTGATGATCCGGGACTATGTTTATGATCCGATTGCCCGGAACAGATATGCCCGGTTTGGCGGGCGGTTTCCCGAATGAAAGTCCTGATAGTCGGGGGTTACGGCGTATTCGGCGGCAGGCTGGCGGAACTGCTGTTGGACGAAGGTCGCCTCACAATTTTCATTGGCGGACATGATCTTGTCCAAGCGAAGGAATTCTGTTCGGCGCATCAGGGAATGGCCAGGCTTCTCGCGGTTCGACTTGACCGGCTGAACTGCGGCGAGGTGTTGCGAGATATCAAGCCGGATATTGTTGTCGACGCATCCGGCCCATTTCAGGCCTATGGCGATGATCCCTATAGGTTGGTGCGCGACTGCTTTGCCGCGGGTGCTGATTATATTGATCTGGCCGATGGCGCGGACTTTGTGGCCGGGATTTCGGCGCTGGATGAATTGGCCAGGCAAACCAGGCGGTTTGCGCTTTCCGGCATGAGCAGTTTTCCAGTTTTGACGGCTGCCGTAGTGCGGAAGCTGGCCGTTGGGTTGGATAGCGTTGACCAGATTATCGCGGGCATTGCGCCTTCACCCCATTCCACCGTTGGCATCAACGTCATTCGCGCCATTGCAAGCTATGCCGGGCGGCCCGTGAAAATCCTGCGAGATGGAAAATGGGGCACTGGCACTGGATTTTTTGACAGCAAATATCTTGTGGTGCAGGTGCCGTGCGCGAGACCATTGCCACGCATACGTTTTGCCTTGACCGATGTTCCAGACTTGAAAATATTGAGTTGGGATTGGCCAGAGGTGAAATCAATCTGGATGGGGGCCGGCCCGACGCCTGCCTTGTTGCACCGGTTGCTCTGGCTAGCGGCAGGGCTGGTGAAGCTGGGCTTGCTTTCCTCTCTGGCGCCCCTTGCGCCGTTGATGAATCGGGTTGTGAACACGGTGCGATGGGGCGAGCACAGGGGCGGCATGATTGTTGAAATCATGGGCGGCCGGGCCTCAGCGAAAATCAAGCGGAGCTGGCACCTGCTGGCGGAGGGGGACGGCGGCCCCTACATCCCATCCATGGCGGCGGAAGCCATTGTCCGCCGGTGCCTTGATGGGAAAATCCCTCAATCGGGTGCGCGTTCCGGCCACCGCGATCTTGAGCTTGAAGACTATGCGCCTTCGCTGGCGCGCTACGCCATCAAGACCGGCATCCGGGAAAACTAGGCGGCGTTGTTCCAGTGTGGCGCGCGCGTCGTGGTGCGCGTCTGCGCCGGTTCCTCGACAAAGCTGAAGTGCTTTGCCGCTTCGCCGCGCAAGACCTTCTGGGCGCGAAATTGCAGTTCCAGGCTTTTCTGCTCGACGGACATTTCTTTTTTCGTGTAGGCGTTGCCCCGGTTGAATAATGAATTGAACATGATTGCCTCACTCAAAATCTTTTGGCGCATTAGCGTTACCATTTAACGACGAACATCGTCGTTAATCTATGATTAACACCGCGTGAGGTGAATGAGAGCCTGCAACTCCCGCAGTTAGTTTACGAAAATTTACATTGAATGTGTGATAGCCACGTTCTTGACTTGCAAGCGGCGACGGTCCTAGCCTTTAACAGTTGACGGCAGCAGGAAAAAAAGATGCATTCACCACCACGTGTTGTCAGTTTCCCGGCAAGGCCCCAGCCTGTGAGCATTGATATCGGTCGAAGCGCTGTTCTGGTTATTGACATGCAAAACGAGTTTGGCAGCGCGGGCGGCATGTTTGACCGGGCTGGAATTGACATATCAATCATAAAGCATGCGGTTGCGCCAACCGCTGCCGTGCTGGTCGCTGCCCGCATGAATGGTGTTCTTGTCATTTATCTGAAAATGCAGCATCGGACTGATATGAGCGACATGGGACGCGAAGACTCACCCCACCGGATTAAACATGGGTTTTTTGACGTGGGCGAAACCAATGTTGCCCCCGATGGAAGTTCCAACCGGGTTTTGATCGAGGGCTATTGGGGAACCGAAATTATCCCGGAACTGTCGCCGCAACCCGGAGACCTGATTGTAGCAAAGCACCGCTACAGTGGGTTTTTTGAAACGGAACTGGACAGCATTTTACGCGGGCGCGATATACGGCATCTGATTGTTACGGGATGCACGACGAGTGTCTGCGTTGAGTCGACCATCCGCGATGCAATGTTCAGGGATTATCAATGCTGCCTGCTTGCCGATTGCACGGGAGAGCCCATTGGAAATTCGAACTCGCGCGGCAACCATGAAGCGTCATTGCTGACAATTGAGTTGCTGCTCGGCTGGGTTTCAGAGTCCAGGCATTTTATTGAAGCTTTGCCCGGCTAAGAAGAAACTAAGCCGCCAGCAGGCTTTCAAACAGCGGGCGGCAATCCGTCTTCCCGTGCAATGGCTCTATCATGTTCTCGGGGTGGGGCATCATGCCGATGACGTTGCCCTGTTCGTTGATGATTCCAGCGATGTCGTTCATGGCGCCGTTGGGGTTGGTGCCTTCGGCGTAGCGGAAGACGACGCGGCCTTCGGCTTCGAGGACTTTCAGGGTTTCGGCGTCGCAGATGTAGTTGCCTTCGCCATGGGCGATGGGGCAGGAAACGATTGCGCCCACGGTCATTTTATTGGTGAAGAATGTATGGTTGTTTTCGATTTTGAGTTTCACTTCGCGGCAGACAAAATGCAGGTGGGAATTGCGCACCAGCGCGCCGGGCAGGAGGCCAGCCTCGGTGATGATTTGAAAGCCGTTGCAGATGCCCAGAACCCTGAGGCCTTTCAGAGCCTTGGTGCGGATATCTGTCATTATGGGCGCGCGCGCGGCGATGGCTCCGCAGCGGAGATAATCTCCATAGGAAAAACCGCCGGGTACGACGATGAGATCAACTTTTGGAAGCTCGGCTTCCGTGTGCCAGACCGCGATGGGCTTGTGGCCTGTGACAGTTTCAAGCGCCACCATCATATCGCGCTCGCGATTGATGCCAGGGAATACGACGACGGCTGATCTCATGCCAGCTCTATATCATAGTTCTCGATTACAGTGTTGGCGATCAGCTTCTCGCACATGGCTTTGACCTCCGTCATGGCTTTGGCCTTGTCAGTTTCTGCCACGTCAATTTCGAAGTATTTGCCCTGGCGGACGTTTTCGACACCGGCAAATCCCAGATGCCCCAATGCACCCTCGATGGCTTTGCCTTGCGGGTCCAGCACGCCTTTTTTCAGGGTTACTTTAACGTGCGCCCTCATTGCTACTTGTCGCTCTTGACAAGTTTAGGCCTGGCGCGCTCGGGCTTTTCGATTGCGGTGATTATCCCCAGGCGCCGGGCCACTTCCTGATAGGCTTCAATGAGGCCGCCCAAATCCCGGCGGAAACGGTCCTTGTCCATCTTGTCATTGGTCTTGATGTCCCACAGCCTGCAGGAGTCCGGGCTGATTTCATCGGCGAGCACAATCCGCATCATGTCGTTTTCATAGAGCCTGCCGAACTCGATCTTGAAATCGACGAGCTTGATGCCAATGCCCAAAAACAATCCCGTGAGGAAATCATTGACGCGGATCGCCATGTGCATAATGTCGTCGATTTCCTGGGGGGCGGCCCAGCCAAAGGCGGTGATATGTTCTTCCGACACCATGGGATCGCCCAGCGTGTCATTCTTGTAGCAGAACTCGATGATGGAGCGGGGCAGAACCTGGCCTTCCTCAAGGCCCAGGCGGGTGGCGAGCGAGCCTGCCGCCACATTGCGCACGATGACTTCCAGTGGAATGATTTCAACTTCGCGCACAAGTTGTTCGCGCAGGTTCAACGAGCGGATGAAATGGGTTGGAATGCCGAGGTCATTGAGTCGCGTGAAAATATATTCAGAAATGCGCTGGTTGAGCACTCCCTTGCCTTCGATCACGGCCTTTTTCTGGGCGTTGAAGGCGGTGGCGTCATCCTTATAGTGAACAATCACGGTGCCGGGTTCCGGGCCTTCATAGAGAATTTTGGCCTTGCCTTCGTAGATTCGGGTTCTTCGGGTGGTCATTTGAATTATCCTCATCAAAACCCTTAATCATCGCCGCAGTGTAAAGCCAGCAGGGGCTGCACAAAGTTCACATGTTTCGACAATATGGCTAGGAACGCCATGAAACGCCATGGGCTTGTAGTCCAACTTATTGCAGCGCACAATGGTTTTGAGTGGTTGATTTGGGCAAGGCTACTGGCTATCTCAATCAGTATGCGGAAAAGGAGTTCGTCATGACTATGGATAAGCGTCAAAAAGGCTTCGAATCGAAATTTGCCCATGACGAGGAGATGTTGTTCAAGGCCAATGCCAGGCGCGCCAAGCTTGTGGGGCTTTGGGCAGCCGAGAAGATGGGTCTTTCCGGCGATGAGGCTGCGGCCTACGCCAAGACGGTTGTGGTAGCGGACCTGGAAGAGGCTGGCGAGCAGGATTTGTTCCGCAAGATACGGGCGGATTTTGACGCCAAGAAGATCGAGCAATCGGACCACCAGATTCAGCGCCAGATGGAGGAATTGATGGCAACTGCGATTGAGCAGATAAAGGCTGGATAGGTGACAGCCCAGCATTTTGACCTGCGGGCGCGGCTGGTGGACAAAGCCACACCGTTCCTGTTTTCGTGGATGTCCATGTCTGGCGCACAGCTGGCGGGCCAGCTTGCCAGGCTTCCCATTGAAGGCGTTTGCCTGGACATGCAGCATGGCATGATTGGCTTTGCCGATGCGGTCGACATGATAGCTGCCATCAACGCCGCAAAGCGGCCGGCAATCATTCGGATCCTGTGGAATGAGCCGGGGCTAGTGGGACAAGCACTTGACGCGGGGGCGTCCGCTGTGATCGCGCCCATGATCAACAGCAAGAAGGAAGCCGAGGCACTGGTCAGATCAGCGAAGTATCCACCGGGGGGTGGGCGAAGCTGGGGCGGCTATACGGCGCTGCAGGCCTTTGGGCTGGCACCCGCCGAATATTTGAAACAGGCGAATTCCGCGACGCTGGTTTTCGCGATGATCGAGACCCAGGCAGCCCTTGATGCGGTGGAGGAAATTGCTGCCGTGCCGGGCTTGGATGGATTGTTTGTAGGGCCGAGCGACCTTTCGATAGCGCTTTCGAATGGCGCCGGAATTGACAAGACGAGTGCCCCCACCCTCGAAGCGATGAAGCGCATTGCCGCTGCGGCAAAGAAGAATGGCCTGGTGGCCGGTGCTTTTGCCGGAACAGCGGACATTATCAAGACCTATGGCGGGATGGGCTATAGCTTCATGGCGGCTGCGGTGGATGCGGATTTGTTGCAGTGGGGCACCGCCAGCCTCATGAAGGCCTTGAAGGACAATTGACGTGGACAGCCGCGCGCCGCTCATACCGGGCTACGAAAAGATAATCGACAAGCTGGTGGATATTGCCCTGGCGGCGGGACCGGTGGCGAGCCAGACGGACAAGTATTTCACCAACACCAGCCGCATTGTGGCGGCCCATGGCGACATGGATGTGACCTTTGCCGTGTTCATGCGAACGCGTGTTGTGGCAGCCCTTGAACCCACCATTCGCATGATCCACCGGCTTGTTCCAACTGCCCGCGTCAAGCGGTTTTACGACGAAGGTGATGTTGTGCCTTCTGAAAGCAAGATGCTTGAGATCACGGGATCGATGGCCAAGCTTTCGGAAGTTGAAACCCTGCTGCTGCAGAAGATCGGCTTTCCCTGCGTGTCGGCCAACAACGCCTATGAAATGTGCCGCGCCATTCCGAACGCCGCATTCATGGACATGCATGCGCGCCATGGCAGCGGGGCGGAGATGAATATTCTTGCTGCTTATGGCGCAGCCGTTGGCAGCGAGGCGGCAAAGCGGTCGGATAAAAACGTGAAGGGCTTTGTAGGCTCTTCGCAGGATTTGACAGCACCCTTGTTTGGCGCGAATGGTGGCATGGGCACCATGCCCCACGCGCTGGTGGGCTACACCAATGGCGATGTGCTGGCTGCCATGAAGCTGTTTGCGAAGACTATTCCCGAAGCCAAGACGCTGGTGGCGCTGGTTGATTATACGGGTGAGGAAATCACCGATTCATTGCGCTGCGCCAAGTGGTTTTATGACGAAGCCAAGCTGCATGAGGCGGGCAAGGAGTTTGGCGTGCGTCTTGACACGCATGGCGGGCGTTTTGCCGAGGGGCTGGACTACGAGAAATCTGTCGAGATCGTTGGCCACTGGCTGGGTGTTTCGGGCGAATACAATATCGTCGAGCAGGTCTTGGGCGGGCGGGCCTTTCAACTCGATCCCAACAACATTCTGGTTGATAAAGTCCGGCGTATTCTATTCGGCAAGGGCGTGTCTGTGGCGGCTGTTATTCATGCGCGCAGGGCCTTGGATAGTGCCGGCTATAAACAGGCGCAGATTGTCGCTTCGTCGGGGTTTGACCCGCAGAAATGCCAGATCATGGGGGCTGCCAAAGCTCCCATGAACCTCGTCGGAACCGGCAGCTTTTTGCCCGCAACCTTAACTGAAACTTATGCGACGGCGGATATCATTGCCTACAACGGCGTGCGGAGAGTGAAGGTGGGGCGCGAATTCTTGTTCGATTGACCCAGCGACGTTGAACGCTGTTTTGTCTTGAAAACAGAATTGGGGCTTCAATCTTGGTTAAATTCAGATTAAATCTTTTCGCCGCGCTGGCATCAGCGGCGTTTCTTTCAATTGCAACGCCGTCCCTCGCCAGCACACCTGCGAAAAATGAACCGGTTGTTTATGTGGTCATTGATGTTTCGTCGCAAGTGATGCGGGTCGAAGTGAATGGCAGGCGCTACTCCAAGTGGAAGGTTTCAACCGCTGGCAAGGGCTATCACACGCCGCGCGGAAGCTACTCAGTGCAGCGCATGGCCAAGGAGTATTATTCGCAGAAATATGACATGGCGCCGATGCCCTATTCAGTGTTTTTCAATGGCGGCTATGCCGTTCATGGCAGCAACCATATCAAATCACTGGGCAGGCCTGCGTCCCATGGCTGCGTCAGGCTCCACCCCAAAAATGCCGCCAAGCTTTTCAGCCTGGTGCAGAAACATGGCGCCAGGCAGACGAAGATTGTGATCGTGAATTAAACCGCCCGAAATTCGTCATTCGGGCGCATGCAGGAATGACGAATTTGCGGTTAACTCAATGCATCCCTGATCCGATAATACATCATCGCTGCGACAAGTAATGGCGTTCTCAGAACACCGCCGGGGAAGGGGAGGTGCTTGATACGCGCCAGCAGGTCAAATCTTCCCGCTGTTCCGCGAATGGCCTCGGCCATCAGTTTTCCGTAAAGCCCTGAGAGCGCCACGCCTTGGCCGGAATAGCCGTGGGCGTAATAAACTGTGGGCGAAAGCCTGCCGCAATCAGGGATGCGGTTTGAGGTGATGGCGATGTAGCCACCCCAGGTGTAGTCGATTTTGACATCCCGCAATTGTGGAAAGACGCCAGTCATGCGCGGCCGCATGTATTCGCCAAGGTTTTGCGGCGCTATGCCTGAGTAACTGGCGCGCCCGCCAAACAACATGCGGGTGTCTGGCGACCGGCGGTAATAGTCCACGATGAACTTCGTGTTGGCCACCGCTTCATTGTCACGGATCAGGGATTTTGCGCGCTCCTCGCCCAGTGGCTCCGTTGCGATGATATAGCTCGAAACCGGCATCACGCGGCCATAGAGGCCTTTCACCGTGCGGCCCAAATAGGCATTGCCTGCGATCACCATGAACTTGGCTTTGACGTTGCCGTGTTCCGTGCGCGCCACTGGCGCGTTGCCGGTGTCGACGTCTGTCACGCGCGAGCGCTCATAAATCACGGCTCCACGCGCAATCGCGGCACGGGCAAGACCAAGACAGTAATTCATGGGATGCAAATGCCCGGCCTCGCTTTCGCGCAAGGCCCCATGATAAATCCTGGTGCCCAGTTTTTGCTCAAGCTCGCCTTTGCCCAGCAGGGTAACGCCTGCGACCCCAAGCTCTTCAAATTCGTCGCGCCATGCTTTTAGCTCATCGAATTGATGCGCTTTGGGT
>JANMHO010000198.1:0-11018 GCA_031375195.1 Rhodobiaceae bacterium | reverse complement strand
CTCTCGCGCACATCCAGCGAAACACTATCAAGCGCGTGCACCGCGCCGCTTCGCGTATGGTAATATTTCGTTGCATCCCGAATTGCCATCTTGACGGCACGGGGTTTCACGGCAGAAACTGCGCTTTTTGCGATGTTCAAATTCATGAAGCCGCCTCCCCGGGGCATCAGCGTATTGAAATGCAACGAGGGATAAATGATGTTACAAATCCAACTCGGGCGCAATAGTCTTTGTTTGGAAACGGCCCCACAGAAGGCCTTAGCCCCAATGTGGTGGCAAAAGTGATGAACGGAGCACGGAATTTATGACACATTGCAGCACTATTTTTCGCGGCGGTTTGATCTATGACGGAAGCGGAAAACCTCCCTACATCGGCGATGTCACAGTGGATGGTGACCGCATATCAGCTGTGGGTCCAACGGCCAGCTTGAGCACTGCGGAAAACGAGCACGATATAGCCGGCCTGGCCATCGCGCCGGGCTTTATCGACGCCCACACCCATGACGACCGCATCGTTCTTGACGCCCCTGATATGCTGCCAAAAATCAGCCAGGGGGTGACTACGGTCGTAGTTGGCAACTGCGGAATTTCCCTGGCACCCGCGATGTTTTCAGGCGATCCGCCAGCGCCGATGAACCTCTTGGGTGGACGTGAAGCCTATTCATTTCCAAATTTCAAATCCTATGCAGCGGCGCTTTCGAAGTCTGCACCGGCAGTCAATGTAGCGGCTCTTATCGGCCACTCAGCACTGCGTCTCGCGGTCATGGACGATATAAAGCGGCGTGCTGCACCAAGCGAAGTGGAAGCCATGCGCAGCCTTGCTGATGAAGCCATGGATAACGGTGCAACTGGTTTTTCGACCGGGCTGTTCTACCCCACTAACGAGGCCGCTGACGCCCATGAGGTTGCAAGCATAGCCTCACGCTTTGCCGAGCATGGCGGTGTTTACGCCACTCATATGCGAGACGAATTCGATCATGTGTTGGAGAGCATTGATGAGTCCGCGCAAACAGCCGCAGCCGCAAAAATCCCGCTGATAATCTCCCATCACAAATGTGCCGGCCCCGCCAATTGGGGGCGCACAAAAGAGACGCTGCCAAAGCTCGAACAGATTGCGCTGCGACAACGCCTCAACATTGATGTTTATCCCTATGCTGCTGGGTCAACCAATCTTCGCGCCGACCTGGTATCCGACGATTACCGCATCCAGATTGCCTGGTCCAAGCCCCACCCCGAAATGAATGGTCGTGATCTTTCCGTCATCGCAGCGGAATGGAAATGTGATTTGAAAGATGCTGCGCGGAAACTCGACCCAGCAGGCGCCATATATTTTCAAATGGATGAAGCCGACGTGCGACGCGTGATGTCATCGCCTCTCGCCATGATCGGCTCGGACGGCCTGCCCCATGATGCCCATCCCCATCCAAGATTGTGGGGTACTTTTCCGCGCGTGATCGGACACTACGCCCGCGAGTTGGGCCTTTTCCCGGTTGAAACTGCAGTCCACAAAATGACGGGGCTAACGGCGCGAGTATTTGGCCTCAAGGACCGGGGTAAACTCGAAGCAGGCTGCTTTGCCGATATCGTCGTGTTCGATCCCAAGACACTTATAGACCGCGCAACTTATGACGCGCCCTTGCAACAGTCAGTCGGGATTGAGTGTGTCTACGTCAATGGCACACTTTCGTTTACAAAACAGAAAGGCGTGGTGGCGCGTTCGGGCCGTCTTGTCGGTGGAAAGCAAAAATAGGATTGAATGGGGCTGGGGGTTATGGCCAGTAAATTCACAAAAGATGCAAAGACTTGGCTCGCAAAATTGGAGAAGGCACTCAAGGCCAAAAATGCGCAAGGTGCCGCTGGACTTTTTGCGGAAGAAAGCTATTGGCGCGACCTCGTTTCGTTGACTTGGAACATCAAGACGGCGGAAGGACGGATCGAAATCGCAAAAATGCTGGAGACAACAGTCCCGCACATGTCCCCTGGCAATTTCCGGATTGAAGGCGAGGCTGAGAAGGTCAACGGCCTGATCGGAGCCTGGTTCACTTTCGAAACAAAATCCGCCCGTGGCAAGGGTCATCTGAGACTGAAGAAGGGCCAGGGCTTCACAATCCTAACGACCATGGCGGAACTGAAAGGTTATGAAGAACGCAGTGGACTGACCCGTGAAAAAGGTGTGGTGCACGGTAGTTTTGACAATCGCTCTACATGGCTGCAAGAGCGGACTGAGGAAGAACAGTCACTGGGCCGCACCACACAGCCCTATTGCGTCATCATTGGCGGTGGCCAAGGTGGCATCATGCTTGGTGCACGCTTGCGACGCCTCGGAGTTCCTGCGATCATTCTGGAAAAAAATGCCCGCGCCGGAGACTCCTGGCGCAACCGCTACAAGACACTGGTGCTGCATGATCCGGTCTGGTACGACCACCTGCCCTACATCCCTTTTCCTGAACATTGGCCGGTGTTTACGCCTAAGGACAAGATGGGTGACTGGCTTGAAATGTACGCTAAGATCATGGAGCTCAACTATTGGGGCTCGTCCGAGTGCGCCAAAGCGACTTACGACGCTTCCACTAAAGAATGGACACTCAAAGTCAATCGCGACGGCAAGGAAATCATTCTGAAACCAAAGCAATTGGTGTTCGCCACCGGGTCCTATGGTCCACCTCGAGAAGTTGAAGTGCCCGGCCAGGGCATTTTCAAAGGCGAGCAGTATCATTCAAGCAAATATGTGAGCGGCACCAATTATCGCGGGAAAAAATGCATCGTTCTCGGAGCAAACAGTTCCGCCCACGATATCTGCGTTGATCTTAAGGGGAGCGCTGCCGACGTAACACTGATCCAGCGAACGCCAACAACAGTGGTGAGATCCGAAACGCTGATGGCTGTCGCATTCGCCGGTCTCTATTCTGAGGAGGCCGTACGCGCTGGTATCAATGCCGAAAAGGCCGATATGATTTTCGCCTCAACCCCCTTCCGCTTGATGGCAACGGCCCAGAAGCCGCTCTACGCGGAAATGGCCAGGCGCGACGCCAAACTCATCGCGCGCCTGAACAAGGTCGGCTTCCTCACTGACTACGGGCCAGACGGGTCCGGCCTGATGATGAAAGCCTTCCGCACCGGATCAGGCTATTATATCGATGTTGGCGCATCCGAACTGATCGCAACTGGTCAAATCAAAGTTCGCAGCAATGTCGAGATAGAGCGGCTGACGGAGGACGCGGTATTCCTGACAGACGGATCAGCACTGCCTGCCGACCTGATCATCTACGCAACAGGGTATCGCCCTATGAACGAATGGGTAGCCAACATCATCTCGCGTGAAGCCGCTGATCTCATCGGCCCCAACTGGGGCTACGGTTCAGGCACGAAAGGCGATCCCGGCCCGTGGGAAGGCGAACTCCGCAACATGTGGAAGCCGCTGAAGCACGAAGCGCTGTGGTTCCACGGCGGAAACCTGCACCTGTCGCGTCATTATTCGCTTTTTGTAGCCCTGCAGCTCAAGGCAAGAATGGAAGGCATTTCAACGCCCGTATACTGATTGCGAAAACAAGTTCCAGCAGGGAGCTTTGTAGCCCGACGATCAACTTCGAGCGCTTTGCCGCAATACAACGGCCGTTGCATCATCGGCTGGTTTGAAGCGCGGGTACTTCACGCAGTTCGGATCGGCGGCTTCGACGGCTCGAATTTCTTCTAATACAGAGTTTACGCCGCCCTTCACCAGTGACGCATCAAGCACACCCGCTTCCGAATACAATGCGTAATGATCGACCGCGCGAAAGTAACCGTCTGTGCAAAGCAGAATCTCGCTTGGCTTGCCGAGATCAAGATACTCCGCAAATTCGAGCGCTGAAATATTGGCCTCAAGAATGCTGTAGCCGCCCGCTTTGTTGCGCAGCTTGCGGCCTTGGGCCAATTGCGGTTGAAATTCGGCAAGCAAGATTTTGCTGTCGCGAGCACCTGCCGCGCGCCGCTTCGCCGCCTCAGCCGCGAGCCAGCGATCGAAGGCATTGTTGGGGGAAGCCACAAGAATTGTGCGCTCCCCTTCAGCCGCTCTTGCGAGAAGCGAGGAATCACCAAGACGTGCCGTGTGCCACCTATCGCCGTAACGCTTTGCGAGGATGAGACAGGCAGCTGGCGGATCATAGTTCTCGGGCAGGTCCACTCCTTTCGCGCTGTCACGCCAATCTACGATCAGGAATTGTATGAGCCGGGACATAATCTCGCGAAGGGATACATCTAGTGCCGCCAATTTCAGCAGGTGTTTGTACGCCCGCTCAACCAACCACGCCGCGTCAGTTCCTGAGGACAGGTAATTCTTGCCGTTGATGCCGGTAACACCGTCCAACACCCATGCCGCTGAGACGTCGTCTGGTGTTCCTATGTATCCCCAGCCGTCCTCGTTGACTGCGCCACTCCCTTCCGTTACCGCGCCAATGAGTTTCATCACTTGCCTTCGATCCATGTTGCGAGGACGTGCAGGGAATCGTCCAAATGAACCAGGCTTGCCAGATAGCCTCGTTTGATGCGGCCCAGTTCGTGTTCGCGCTTAAGGAATGAGGCAGGATTTAGCGAGGCCATGCGCAGGGCATTTTCCGAGCTTACGCCTAGCCGTGCCACACAGTGTCGTACAGCCTCATCCATGACAAGATTGGAACCCGCAAGCGTCCCATCATTCAACAACAGCTTGCCCCCTACCCGCTTGACTGAGCGTCCCTGCAATTCAAAATGATCGGGGCCGCCCGCTGCGGTTGGCATGGCGTCAGTGACCAGCATGATCCGGCTCAGTGGCTTCGCTGCGAACGCCACGCGCAGCGCCGTGTCGTGCACATGATAACCATCAGCGATGAAGCCGCAAAAGCTTTCCAAGTCGGCGAGGGCAGTTCCCACCATGCCGGGTTCGCGACCACTCATCTGGCTCATGGCATTATACACATGGGTGAAGGCGCGAGCGCCCGCGCCAAGAGCCCTTGTGGCATCTGCGCCACTGGCTTCGGAGTGACCCAGACTGACGAGCACGCCTTTCTCGGAAAGTGCATTGACCAGCGTTGCTGGAACCCTATTTGGAGCCAGCGTCAGCATGATTTTGCCGCAGTCGGCACCTGCGATCTGGACCACATCGCCTTCAGTCATCTCACGGATATAACGCGCGTCATGGGCGCCTCGGCGTTCGAGGTCGAGGAACGGCCCCTCGATGTGAATGCCCAGGATGCCGGGAACACTTTCTGCACGCGCCGCTTCGACGGCGGCAATTGCCTTCGCGAGAACATCGGGAGCATCGGTGATGACAGTCGGCAGCATCCCCGTCGTTCCAAACTTTCGATGTGACTCAGCAATGCGCCTGATGCATTCAACTGTGGGGCTGCCATTGAGGAGCGCGCCTCCACCGCCGTTCACTTGTACGTCGATGAAGCCAGGAGCCAGCAGGCCACCATTCAAATTGCGGGTTTCGATATCTTTTGCAAGGTTTGCCGCAGGCACAACATCGGTGATATGAGCTCCGTCTATGACAACAGCCAGATCGATGTGAGTGCTCTCACCATCGAAAACGCGCGCTCCGGTCAGGGCAAATGCCATCAGACGGTCTCCGTCACTTTTTTGAGGAAGCGCGGTCTGTCGGGATCCCGGCCCCGCGCCACGGCTGCCGCCTCAATGAACCGGTAAGCCGTCTGAATCATGGAAATGGGATCGAGCAGAGGGTTGTCAGTGCGAATAAATGGAAGTCCACCTTCTTCAGCGACGATTACGCGCGCGCCCGTATTCCGCAGCGTGGAGAGTGAGTGACGTGTGGACTGCCGCGACTCATCATCAGGGGAATAGGCCAGGACGGGAAAACCTCCGCCAAGCAGTTCGAGCGGTCCGTGCATAACCTCCGCGATGGAATGGGCCTCCGCATGAATGGCGCATGTTTCCTTCAGCTTCAACGCAGTTTCGGTGGCAATCGGCAGTGATGGCCCGCGCCCTACGACATAAAGAGACTCTGCGCCCTGGGCGAGATCAACCGCTTCGGGCCAGTCTATTCTTGCCGCAGCCGCCAGTTGGTCCGGCAGGGCAGCAATTGCTGAAAGTAGATCCTTGCGATCCTGCCAATGCGCCACAATGGCGGCACCCGCAACCAGCGACACAATGAATGATTTTGTCGCGGCCACACTCAATTCCGGGCCCGCATGGAGATTCAGGCAAATATCAGCTGCACGGGCTATGGCTGAATCTTCCACATTGACAATGGCCACCGTCAACGCCCCAGCAAGATGCGCTGCATCCTGCAGTGCGACGATATCCGGGCTCTGTCCCGATTGTGAAACAGTTACACACAGTCCGTTTCTCAAGAGAAGCTTTGCACCATAGACAGACACAACCGAAGCGCCCATGGAGGAGCACGGGACACCCGTCATAATTTCGCTAAGATACTTGAAGTACCCCGCGGCGGCGTCAGAAGTTCCGCGCGCCGAAGTGATAATAACGGGCGGCGACCTCTGCCTCAGGCGAGCGCCGATCTCCCGGAGCGCTTCCTGATTGCGCTGGAGAAAACGGGCCACGGCCTCTGGTGCTTCGGCGGTTTCCTGCGCCATGTGGGTCATGATTTCAATATCCAGCTCATTGAAAGATTTCGGGCGCGCCGCGCCATCATTATTGCGCCGTCCAATGCATCAGTTCCAGGTGACGTGAGCGCTTTCTTCACATCGGCATCAAGATAGGGCTGATAGACATTCGATACGCCGCCGAGCAGACAGAGCATGCCGGCACCACGCGCGAGCAACGCGCGGCCCAGATTCGAAATTGCGGCCGCTCCTTCAATCACGATGGTCATGCCAACCACATCGCCTTTCGCGGCGCAATCAAAAACCAACGGCGCCATTTCGGCATAGTCCTTCGGCGTTGCCCGCTCAGACCAGCGAGAGAGATCGAAACGATTGCTCCCCACCCGCGATAGAACTTCTACAATGAGTGGCGTGGGCTGCAGCAAGCCATCGATGGCAAGAGCCGCACGCCGCACCGCATGATGACCGAGCCAGGCCCCCGAACCGTGATCGCCGAGGGCAAAGCCCCAGCCGCCGACCATGTGGCGAACACCTTTAATGACCGCAAACCCGATGGAACCGGTGCCTGCGATAACGATGCCGCCATCGCCGCCAGCAAAGGCACCCACACAGGCTGCATAGGCATCATTGTCGGCGGTCACCGAAGCAAAGGGAAGTCTTGCGTCCACAATCCGCCCAGCGCCAACCGGTGTCACGATGCCCGCGAGGCCAAGCCCAGCGTGAAGATCAGTTGTCTTCAATTGCGCCTTGGCCGCTGCCTCCGCTGCGGTAGCGACAATATTGGCCAAGGCGCCGTCAAAGTTCTGATGAATATTGGAAGAACCGCCAATCGCCTCGCCCAGCAAGCGTCCCGAGGCGTCACGAACGCGGGCCCGGCAGCGGCTGCCGCCACCGTCAATGCCAAGGAAATACAGTCCAGGTTGTTCCATCGCCCTCAAATCCTCTTATCATTGCATAGTTCACTTTTTCTTCTGGATAAATGGTATTAATTCAGTGATGTTGCTTTATGAGGCCGGATTTGAAAAGAACTGAAAGTGAATTGCCGGAATTATCGGGTATCGACACCTGGATCGACGCCAAAATTCTGCGCACATTGATCGCCGGGCAGGAGCGCGCCGTTGCTGCTGTGAAGGCGGCAATTCCAATGATTTCGGAAGCAGCGAACATCGTCGCAACCTGTCTGGCTGGAGGCGGCCGCCTCTACTATGCCGGGGCCGGAACCTCAATTCGCATCGGCGTGCAGGATGGCTCTGAATTACCCGCAACCTTTGGCATGGCAGAAGACAGATTGGCGTATATCATCGCTGGTGGCCGTGCGGCAATGTTCGAATCATTCGCCGACGCGGAAGATGACGCTGATGAAGGTCGCCGGGCAGCTTCTGTCTGCAAATCAGGAGACGCCTTGATCGCCATCGCGGCGTCAGGCTCAACACCCTACACGATTGCCGCCGCAGCGCGCGCCAGGGAACTTGGCGCACGGGTGATTGCTGTCGTCAATAACCCCAACTCTCCTTTGGCCGCTGCGGCCGACGTCGAAGTGTTTCTGGATTCCGGCCCCGAAGTGATCACGGGGTCGACGCGCATGGGTGCCGGCACGGCGCAGAAGGCAGCACTCAATCTTCTCTCCACGCTCACTCATATCAAGCTGGGCGCCGTCCATGATGGCATGATGGTCAATGTGAGAGCGGGCAATCTCAAACTGAAGGCCCGTGCGTGCAAAATTGTTTCGCGTATTGCGAATGCCAATGAGAGGGATGCCGCTGCCGCGCTCAAGGCGGCCAGGGGTGAGATAAAGCCCGCTGTTCTTATTTGTGCTGGCGCAAAGTCGCCTGAGGAGGCGCGGCAGCTGCTCAAGGAAGGTCAGGGAAATTTGCGGCTGGCACTTTCACGGCTCGCCCTTCCCGCTTGAAATCCCGGCAAATTTGTGTGCTATTTGAAAGGGAGCTTTGGTAATCTGCTATCACAAAAGGGGACTCCAGTGATCTTCGAAATATGCGTGGATTCGGTGGCTGGTGTCCGGGCGGCCAGGGCCGCTGGATCGCACCGCGTTGAATTGTGCGCCGACCTCCTGGAGGGAGGCACCACGCCGAGCCATGGCATGATCCGTGAGGCGCGGAAGATCGCGGGGATCGGGCTGCATGTGATGATCAGGCCGCGCGGCGGTGACTTTCTGTTCGACGACGATGAACTCGCTATCATGGAAGCCGACATCGACACCGCCAAGGCGGAAGGCGCCGATGGCGTCGTGATCGGCCTGCTCACAGCCCAAGGTACAATCGATGTTCAGCAGACTCGCGAACTGATGGCGCGTGCCAGGCCGTTATCAGTCACTTTTCACCGGGCATTCGACATGACGCCTGAACCATTTGAGGCGTTGGAGACACTCATAGGACTCGGCGTTGACCGTGTGTTGACCTCCGGCCAGGAGGCGACCGCGCTGGAAGGGCTGCCGCTGATTGGCGCGCTTGTCAGCGGTGCGGGCAAGCGCATCATCGTCATGCCAGGTGGAGGCATAACTGCCCGCAATGTCGATCGGATCCTTGCCGCAGCCAAGCCACGGGAAATCCATTTCGCGGCGCTGGAGTCAGCGGCCAGCAGCATGCAATTTCGCCGGAACCACGTGTTCATGGGTGGCGAGTTGCGTCCTCCGGAGTACGATCGCCTTGTCACATCGGCTGACACTATTCGATCAGTGATGGCAATGAACCCGGAGGGCAAGAATGCCAAAAAGTGAAAACCTGGCCAAAACCGACTCCGCCGCCGCGCTGGCGGCAAAAATCCGCCGCAAGGAGATATCGCCCGTCGAGGTGATGGATGCCGCCATCGCGCGCATCGAGGCGCATAACGCCAAGATTAATGCGCTGATCATCTTGCATCTTGGTGAGGCGCGAAAAGCTGCGAAAGTGGCGGAAGTCGCGATCATGCGTGGTGATGCGGTAGGCGCGCTGCATGGCGTGCCGGTGGCCATGAAGGACTGTTTCGATTTCAAGCCCGGCTGGGTCACGACCTTCGGCGGCATCCGCGCCCTCAAAGATTACACCACCAACATCTCCTGCATGTTCGTGGAACGGATGGAGAAGGCTGGCGCGATCTTTGTCGGAAAAACCAATAGCCCGGCCTTCGGCTTCCGCGGCACCTGCGACAACTACCTCTACGGACCATCGAAGAACCCCTTCGACTTGACCAAGAATACGGGCGGATCTTCAGGCGGCAGCGCAGGCGCTGTGGCGGCCGGGTTGTTGCCGCTCTGCGAGGGCACCGATGGCGGTGGGTCCATTCGCATCCCGGCCTCATGGTGCGGCGTCTATGGCTACAAGCCTTCCTTCGGACGCGTGCCGCTGGTGACAAGGCCTGACGCCTTCAGCGGCATCACGCCCTTCATTTTCGAAGGCCCCATCACCCGCATCGTCGAGGACGCGGCGCTCGCCATGTCCGTGCTTGCCGGCTACGATTCACGCGATCCCTTCGCGGTGGAAGGCAGCGTCGATTTCATGGTGGCGCTGCGGGCGTCGGTTAAGGGCAAAAAGATCGCCTACACCCGCGACTATGGCATCTTCCCGGTCGATCCTCGTGTCATAGCCGTTGTCGACCGGGCGGTCGCAGCCTTTGAGGAGGCTGGAGCCCGTGTCGAGGAGGTCGACATCGGCTTGAAGCGAGCGCAACAGGAGCTGAGCGACGTGTGGTGCCGCTTTGTGGCATCCAAACAGGTCGCCGCGCTCGAAAGCTTCAAACACGAAGGCATTGATCTGGTCCGTGATCACCACGGCGATTTTCCGCCGGAGTTTTGGCATTGGGACGAGATCGGGCGCAGCATGACTGTGGCGCAGTTCCTTGCCGACCAGTCCATCCGCTCGGAAGTCTTCGACGCTCTTCGCAGCGTGCTTGACCGATACGACTTCTTGATCTCACCGACACTCGCATGCATGGCCGTTGACAATGCGGCAGACGGCAACACCGCAGGGCCTGCGGAGATCAACGGCCAAAAGATCGACCGCCTCATCGGCTGGTGCATGACATATCTGATCAACTTCATCGGCTATCCCGCCGCCACCGTCCCCGCCGGACTCGCAGAGAACGGTCTGCCGGTGGGCATGCAAATCGTCGGCAAGCGCTATGCCGACGCCGACGTCATAACAGCGAGCGCGGAATTCGAACGCCTGCGGCCCTGGATGAATACCTATGGGCGCTGCACGCTTTAGAAACGCGCTCTCACCATAGCGTATACCCGCCATCGATCACGAATGCTGCTCCGGTCACGTAACTGGAGGCGGGCGAGGCCAGATAGACCGCCAGCGGGCCGATCTCGTGGGGCTCGCCAGTGCGGCCCATTGGCACGGCTTTGACGAATGTCTCGATCACCTCCGGATGCTGCTTCGCCCAGGCGAGGTTCGGCTCGGTCATGAAGAGGCCAGGACAGATGGCGTTTACAGTGACGCCGCGCGGCGCCCAGTCGGCGGCCGTGGCGCGGGTGAAATGAAT
>JANMHO010000178.1:0-2647 GCA_031375195.1 Rhodobiaceae bacterium | reverse complement strand
TGCGGCCACCGCCACCAACCCCAGAAAGAACAGCATGAGCGACAACGGGGCGTGATCACTTTGGAAAACCAGTGCCGCCAGTATCAGCGAGCCTGCCAAAACGCCCGCCGAACCAAGTTTCAATTGCTCGGCCATCCCAATTGGGTTGAGGAGTGATCCCATATCGCTGCCAAGAATAGCCCGGCCCTTGACGGCAAAAATTGAAATCGCACCAACGCACAGGGCAAACAGCCCAAGCGGCAGCGTGTCCACGGCCTCAAACGGCCCTTCAAACCATAAGAGCGACCAGATGGCCGACCCCGCAATTGCTGCGTATCCCAGCCACCACCATGGCCTTTGTCGCAATACCGCAAAGCAGGCAGCCAGAATAATCAACAAATACGGAAAGAAACCCCACCCCGAGGGATCAAGTGATGAAATTATCATCGGTGTGACGTAGGACCCTAACAGACCAAGTGCCGCTATCAGCGGGCCCTGCCGGAGCGACAATCCCAGAGCCACAAGCCCAACCAGCCCCAGGCCAATGAATGCTGTTGCCGATTGCACCAATTCATAAAGCGCGTATGCGGCATAGATACTGGCAAAGGCCGTCGCCAAGCCGGCCGCCGACAATGCCGCAGGCACATAATTGGATTCAGCAGTCTCTGGCATTTTGCGTTTCAGCCAATCGCCAGCGAAGATGAGAGCGGCAGCCATCAACAGACCAAGGAAAATCTGAAAACGTGGCGATATCAACCCAACGTCATAGGCATATTTGACAAACAGTAACCCGCCGATCGCAATCGCAATGCCACCGATCCAAACAAACCACCGCGAAGCAACAGCCTGCTCCATATCGCGTTTTGGAAGCTTTGGTTCGACGACTTCAGTTTTCGAAATTGGCACTGCAGCAGCCTTGGCCGGCCAGACTTTTGCCGGCTCCGCCGTTTGAACCGGTTTTTCAACATCGGGTTCTGGTGCGATTGGTTTTATTGCAACGCCCGGTTTTAGTTTTGCCAATTCCTGCGATAACTGACCGAGCTGCAATTTCAACTGCGCGATCTGCACATCCAGCTTTGAAGTTTTGTGCAAAGCGATGATCGCTATAACAAAGCCCGCAGCCAGTACTAAAAAACCTATGCCAAACATTGGTGCCCTCAAGTTCACTCGACTCAATCGACGTTACACGGCTTGCCTTTCAATGTCGAAATTGGGAAAAGGCGTGTGATGACCCAGCGTGTGGATATTCGCACATCACTAAAAAATTCAGCCCCCGTGCGGTGGGAGGTGGCAGCCGTGCTGGTTCCCTATGACGAGGCGGTGGCCCGGATGGAGCGCGAGGTTGAGGCAATCGCCAGGGGCGAAGCGTTGGAGCTTGTATGGCTGCTTGAGCACCCGCCCCTCTACACAGCGGGAACCTCCGCAAAGGATAGCGACCTGCTGACACCCGAGCGCTTTCCCGTGCATCACACCGGGCGCGGCGGGCAATATACCTATCACGGCCCCGGCCAGCGCGTGGCCTATGTCATGCTTAATCTCAAAACCCGTGGGGCGGATGTCAGGGGTTTTGTGGCGGGCTTGGAGGAGTGGTTGATCGCAACACTTGCCGCCTTCAACGTAAAGGGCGAGCGCCGCGAGGATCGCGTCGGGGTCTGGGTTCGCAATAGTGGCCGCGAAGCAAAAATCGCCGCCATCGGCATCAGGGTGCGCCGCTGGGTTTCGTTTCACGGCATCAGCCTGAATGTCAATCCCGATCTTACCCATTTCGATGGCATCGTGCCCTGTGGGGTGAAGGAACACGGCGTCACCAGCCTTGTTGATTTAGGCCTGCCAGTGACCATGGCCGACGCCGATGTCGCGCTGAAGGCCTCGTTCGGAAATATTTTTGACGAGACTTCCACTCCATAATATTCTGTCATCCCGTCTCTTTCACAAAACTGGTGATCTCCCGCAAAAACACTTCTGCGAACTTTTCCTGCTTGGCCGCCCCCACACCATGCACTTCGCCAAAATCCCAGCGGGTGAGCGGCACGCGGCTTGCCATGTCGATCAGTGTCTTGTCCGAAAAAATCACATAGGCCGGAACACGCGCCTGCTTTGCCAGCTTCATGCGCAGTGCTTTCAGCCGCACCAACAAAGCGCCGGCTCGCGGATTAGTTTCGGCCACAGCAGCAAGCACCGCAGCGCGCGCCGCCTTTTTGGTGCCCCGCGCGACATGGTGGCGATAGCGGAATTCGGTTTCACCACGCGCAAGATTTTCTGACTTTGCGGCAAGCGACAATCCACCAAAGCCGCCAACATCCAGCGTTAAAAATCCCGCCCCCAGCAATTGCCGGACGAGCGATTGCCATTCTCCACGCGGGCGGTCACGGCCTATGCCAAACACCGCCAACCGATCATGCTTCAACGCCACGGCACGCTCATTGGCGTTGCCCGTCAGCACGTCCACAATATATGCAGAACCAAAACGACCCCCCGTCTGCCGAATAACTTCCAATATCTGCCGCGCTTCATCCGCGCCATCGCGCGTCTCGCCAGGCGTCAAGCACACATCGCAATTGCCGCAGGAGTCAGATGTCTCGCCGAAGTAAGCCAGCAGTGAAACCCGCCGGCAGCTCGGCGCCTCGCAATAGGCCACCAGCGCGTCCAGCCTGCGATGTTCGCGCCG
>JANMHO010000143.1:0-1711 GCA_031375195.1 Rhodobiaceae bacterium | reverse complement strand
TTGTAAACAGTTCTCACACCGTAAGCGCTGTTCACTGCCTCGGTGGCGGCGTCAACGGCTTCCTGGCTTGGCGCGTCGCTGGTGAGCGAGACGTCGCGGGCGTCATAGGTCGGTTTTGCCCAGCCGTTGCCGCTGGCGGCGAGGGCTGCCGCCACGCGGGCCGCGATATCCTTGTCCAAAGCCGGGGTGTTGAGCGAAATTGCCGCCAGCCCTGTCAACATCACCACCGGACCCGCCCAAAGTAGCCATCTTCCTGGCCTGCCTGCCCACATTTTGATCCCCTTTTGATTGCCCGTGAATCACCCAGATGCCTTGCTAGTTAGCATTGAACACGCTGCTTCGCTACTTCGTCATGAATTTTATTTACCATTCCTTAAGCTATTGATTCTTCTTAATATAAACGGGTTGTTAAGACACTGCCAAAAACTGTTGCCTTTGGGTCACACATGGTTAAATTCTGTCTAATTCCTGGCATTATGCGTTGACCTTAATGGGCGGAAGAGTTGATAAAGTTCCTGTGTGCGAACGAGTCGTGCATTGCCTTCCCTACTCATTGCAGGGGATCGGGGGGCTCTCAACTCCAAGGATTGTAGGAGAATAAAAAATGAAGACAATGAAAGTAGCACTCCTCGCTACAGCTGCTCTGGCGGCTGTAACGGTTAGCGCTCGCGCAGATGACGCTGCGGCCATCAAGGCACAGCTCGAAGCACTCAACGCACGTATCGCCCAATTGGAAGCAGGTCCTGCTATGCCAACAGGCTTTTCGCTGCTCGCGATGAGCGAAGTTGAACAGTTCACCCTGACCGGTGAAAAGGCCAGCGACGTGTCAGCCACTTCTACGGCCAACCGCATCTCGATCTTGCCAACGGCTGATATGCCGGCAACATCATCGATTAGCTGGAGCGCGGAAATCCGCGCCGCCTTGACGCATACAAAAAATGCTGCGCATACAGACGTAACAACTACAACTACAACTGTAGGAAGCGTTACTGTCGTTAACGTTAACACTAACGTGACTTTCGATAATGATACCACCATGAAGGCTCGCGGTCGTATTCGTGCGCAGGCCAAAACTGAAACGTCCGTTGGCGAAGTCGGTGTTGACATTCGCTTGCAGGGCACTTCGGAATTCGGTAGTGGCGCAGCAGCAACCATGAACATCGCCTGGGGCTGGTGGGCAATGACCCCGGACTGGACACTGGGTGGCGGTTATACCGGCACATTGTCTGATCCAGGCCACGGCATGGACAGCTTGGCGCAATTCGGAACAACCATCTTTTTCGGCGCCCAGGGCGATCAAGAGCAAATGCGCTTGACCTATTCCTCTGGCCCGTTGACATGGGCTGTTGCGCTTGAAGACAGCGAAAACCACCGGCCGGCCCCCTCACTTGTTGAAGAACATACGCAATTGGCGGTCGCTTCGCGTTTGAACTATGCGGGCGATGCTTTCTCGGCAAGCTTGTCTGGTTACTACGCTCCAGACGCACCAGGGTCGATGGTAACGACTTTGGGTGATGACTACTGGCAGGTCGCTGCCGGCGCGACGCTCCCTCTGGGTGACATTGCGCTCTTCTCGGCAAACGCACTGTTCAACTCGGAAGATGATTTCGGCGCCACAGCTTACGTCAGCTTTAATTTGACAGAAGCTGCGTTCTTCGAAGTCAGCGCTGGTCAAATCTGGGCTGATGCTCCGAACTCTGATGTCATGAAG
>JANMHO010000101.1:0-2574 GCA_031375195.1 Rhodobiaceae bacterium | reverse complement strand
ATCGTTCATGGTAAACGCGCATTAACCATGACAGCGCGCGAATTCTTCAAGAACCGGCAGCAGTTCATGCCCGCCATTCTCGAAAGTTACCAAAAACTTGCCCGGGAGGCGGACCTCGTCATCGTTGAGGGCGCTGGAAGTCCGGCGGAGGTAAATCTGCGCGACGGCGACCTGGCCAACATGGGCTTTGCGGAAGCCGCGAATATTCCAGCCTTTCTGGTGGGCGACATTCATCGCGGCGGCGTGATCGCCTCCATCATCGGCACCCTTGCCGTGCTCAGTGACGAAGACAGGCCCCGTCTGAAAGGCTTCCTGATCAATAAGTTCCATGGGGACAAAAAGCTGTTTGAAAATGGCCGGGCCTATATTGAGGAAAAAACCCGCCTGCCCTGCCTCGGCGTTGTTCCCCATTTCGCCAAGGCTAACAACCTGCCCGCCGAAGATGCCGTGGCCCTGGAGAATTCGCTTGCGGGTCAAGGTGGTGCCTGCAAAGTGGTGGTGCTCCACCTGCCGCGCATTGCCAATTTTGACGACCTCGATCCCCTGCGGCTGGAACCGGGAGTTTCCGTCATTTTTCTCGAAGTGGGAAAGCCCATTCCAGGAAATGCCGATTTAGTGATCATTCCGGGATCAAAATCCACTATAGCCGATTTAAAAGCGCTCAGAGCCGCCGGTTGGGATATCGACCTCATCGCCCATGTCCGCCGGGGTGGCCGTGTACTGGGCCTTTGCGGCGGTTTTCAAATTTTGGGACAATTCATTCATGATCCCCAAGGCCTCGAAGGGGTTGCTGGCAGCGTTTCAGGTCTAAATTTACTAAAAATTGAGACGACTCTAGTGGCTGAAAAAACGCTTAAACACGTCACTGGTACGCATATGGCTAGCGGAAAACCCGTCGAGGGCTACGAAATCCACTTGGGAACGTCGCAGGGGCCAGATTGTGCAAAACCCTTCGCAACTATTGCCGGAAAAAACGACGGCGCAACAAGCTCTGATGGCCTAGTGAGTGGAACCTATATCCACGGCTGCTTCACAAACGACAATTTTCGCCACGCTTACCTGCAGTCCCTGGGAACCCAGTCGGGCGGCCTGGTATTTGAAACCCTCTTGGAAACGACCCTTGATGAGTTAGCGGTCCATCTGGAAGAAAATCTTAACCTCGATCAGCTTTTAGAGCTGTCTGGAGACGTGTTATAATGTGGGCCGTTTCGCTGGCACTGCTGCTCGAGCGCTTTGTGGGCTTTCCCAGACCGCTGCAGGAGAGAATCGGTCATCCCGTCGTATGGGTAGGAGCGCTTCTAACGAAAATTGAAGCGCTATTGAACATTGAGAACATTGAACCTCTGCAAGGCAAGCTCCGTGGCAGCGCAGCACTGCTGTTGCTACTCGTCACAGTGGCTGTTCCAATTCTTCTTGTTTCGTGGTTTTTGACCCAGTTTGCCTTTGGCTGGGTCATTAACGCTTTGTTAGCCATACCGCTTGTTGCGCAGCATTCCCTCCGGAAGCACGTTAAGGCGGTTTCCAAAGGGTTAGGCAGTTCCCTGGGTGAAGGCAGAAACGCCGTAAGCCGCATCGTGGGGCGCGATCCTGCAAATCTTGATGAATCGGGTGTGGCGCGCGCCGCCCTGGAGAGCCTCGCTGAGAACACCTCGGATGGCATCGTGGCCCCGGTTTTCTGGTACGCCCTTCTGGGGCTGCCCGGCATCGCCATATATAAAGTGATCAACACCGCCGATTCCATGATCGGGCATAAATCGGAGCGCTATTTGCATTTTGGCTGGGCGGCGGCCCGTCTTGATGATTTGGTTAACCTTCCAGCATCGCGCCTCACCGGGCTTTTGTTCGCAATGACTGCAGCGATAGACGAGCGGGGAAAGGGCCAGGCAGCCCTTAAAGCGATGTGGCGCGATGCATCCAAGCATCAATCGCCCAATGCCGGCTGGCCAGAATCGGCCTTTGCCGCAGCCCTTGGCATTAAACTCGGCGGCCCACGGAGCTACGAGGGAGTGCGTGTCGATCTTCCCTGGATGGGCGATGGCCGCGAAGAATTGAACCGCAGCGATATAGAGCAAGGCCTCAGGTTTTTCGGGTCCGCGATGACTTTGCTATTCGGCCTTGCCTTGCTGCTCGCCTTGATTTTTTAAGAACCAATGGCACGCCAGCGGCGATAAAGACCACCCCGTCAGCGGCCCGCGCCATCCGCTGATTGGCAAAGCCCTGCAAATCCCGGAATGCGCGGGCCATGGCGTTGTCCGGCACAATGCCAAGCCCAACCTCATTTGAAACGACTGCGACATGGGCTTTCGCCTTGGCCAATGCAGCGCAGAGCCTTTCGACCTCCGCCAGAACATCCAGCTTCTCGTGCATCAGATTGCCGATCCAGATTGTGAGGCAATCAATCAGGATAAACCGCCCCTTGCCATCAATTTCCCGCAGTGTGTCCACCACATGAAGGGGCGCTTCCAACGTGTTCCAACCCCCGCCCCGCTGGGTGCGATGCGCCGTAATCCGTTCCTGCATTTCATCATCAAAGGCCTGGCCCGTGGCGATGTAATATTTCTGCCCCTTGGCCAG
>JANMHO010000086.1:0-9333 GCA_031375195.1 Rhodobiaceae bacterium | reverse complement strand
CAACGACCGCCATGCCCGCTCGGTTTCGACAACCAGCGAATTCAGTTCGGCAGGTTCCAGCGAGAATGTGGAATCAACACCGCCATCAGCGCGCGCCAAAGTGAAATGCTTTTCTATGACGGTTGCGCCCAGGGCCACGCTTGCGACAGCCACTCCCACGCCCATCGTGTGATCTGACAATCCCACTTCGCAATCAAACGCCTGGCGCATGTTTGGAATGGTCTTGATATTGGTTTTATCAGGCGTCGCGGGATAGGTACTGGTGCATTTCAGCAATATGAGATCGCGGCACCCCGCCTCGCGCGCGGCGCTCACCGTCTCGCCAATTTCCGCGATGCTGGCCATGCCCGTTGAAATGATCATGGGTTTTCCGGTGCGCGCGACCTTTCGGATAAGCGGCAAGTCCGTGCATTCGAAGGACGCAATTTTGTAACAGGCGCAATCCAGGCTTTCCAGAAAGTCGACAGCCGTATCGTCAAACGGCGTGCTCAGCGGCACCATGCCAAGGAAACGGGCGCGCTCAAATAACGGCTTATGCCAGTCCCACGGCGTATGAGCTTCCTCATAAAGATCATAAAGATTTCGCCCGTTCCACAGGCTCTTGGGATCATTGATCACAAAGTCGCCGCCACGAATATCAAGGGTCATCGTATCCGCGGTGTAGGTTTGCAGCTTCAAGGCATGCGCGCCAGCGGCGGCGGCGGCATCCACAATGGCCAAAGCCCGCTCCAGCGACTGGTTATGATTTCCCGACATCTCGGCAATGATGAAGGGCCTGTGATCAAGTCCAATTCTGTGTCCGCCGATTTCAATGCCAATGCTCATATTGTCAACACCGCCTGTTTGCCTGCCCTTACCATCACTTGCCAAGCACAACCACCGAAGACTGGTTTTTCTGCGATGATTCAAATCCCAGCGGCTCCGAGCGGAGTATTTGAAAAAGCAATTTCACATAGTTGTACTGGTCAACCAGCCAAGGCGACCAAGTCATGACTCTTTTAATCATCTATATAATCCTATGTTTCCTCTCGCGACCAAACTTCGGCCATATGTTCACGATTTTATTCTATTGACATAGCGTCCATCGTCGAAGCGGTAGCCGCACGACCCAAACAACTCTATCGATGCCTTGTTGGAAGGCAAAATTTCGGCAATAATTTTTTTAACTTCTGGTACATGCGACTGAAGCCACGCGCCAGCCGCCATCAAGAGACTGGCACCCAACCCAAAACCAATTCGTTCTGGCACGAGGTAGATCGATATCTCCACAGTCTGGCCTGATATATCAAATCGGACAACGCCAAGCGATCCGTCCCCATCCTCGGCAATAAGGAGGCGCTTGGAGTGATCATTCAGGACACCCGACAACCATCGGCTATGATCCGCAAGACTGATCTCCGCTGAACTACGTGAGAAACGTCGAACGCGGGGATCGTTTCTCCATGCGTAAATATCACCGCCATCCGATACTACGGCCGGTCGGAGCCATATTCCTGGCTCCTTCAGATGCTGTGCAACCCGCAAAGCTCCACGGCCATCGACAACACTATGACAAGTCTCCGAAATTTTCTGTCGCAGATCCAGATCAAGCCTTAGATTCTCGACCATCCTGTCGAGGCTCTCGGTGAAAAACATCTCTCTATCGCATTCCAGTATCAGTCCTCTTTTGACCGCTCCCGAAACCTGTTCTTTCTGATTATCCGCGACCGCTACGACAACTGCCGGAAGTCCGGTAGCGGCCCGCTCCCATAACATGCCGCCACCGGCGCCAATTGCTATATCAGCGCTCCTCATCAGAGTGGCCAGTTCGCTCGAATTCAGATGAATATTCCAATTCAGTCCATTGCAGCGATTCACCAGCTCGTCAAGCGAAGCGTATTCACTACTCACAACCACGTCGACACTATCCTTGGGATTGCAAATTCGAACCAAACATTCAACTGCCAGTTTAGTGAAATTGTCCGCGTCAACTCCGCCAAATGCCACCAGAAACTTTACGGGCTCAGGCACAAATACGCGCGGTCTTACACCAGCCGACGAAAAAAATTCATTCCGCAATAATGCATAACGTGGACCCAACAGCATCTGGCAATTTTGTGAAACCAGCTCGGCATACCTGGCATATGCATTGGTCCTCAAATTTTGATCGACCAACAAGTCACACGAGTGGGGTCGATCCGCCAGGTCGTCAATCACTGCTATCTTTCGGCCCTCAAATGAAACAGCTTTTTCCCACTGCGCATCCAGTCCATAATGATCTACGATAATCCAACCGGCGTTTTCCCGTTTCGCAATGGAATTGGTTTCAGCGGCATCATCCTGCCAGGAACACGAGCGCCACGAGGCATGAGTAATGTGTGGGCTCATATGATCGTTTGTGGGTTTGGATTTTACAATCGAAATTAGCCTGTGGCCTTCATCTATAATGCGGTTGGACAACGCATCTGTAATGTCTCTGCAAACAAATACCGAGGCCTGCTTAATTTCCGAGAGTCGGCTGGCCAGTGAAAGGCATCGCATTATATGGCCAGACCCGATTGCACGTGAGGCGTCAGCGCGGAATAGTACCGTCATGAACCATCACATCGCTTCTGCGAAATTCGAAACATCGACTCCGCCCGCTTCCAGTCTTCCAGCGTATCAACGTCCTGCACCCGGTGGCGTGGCAACATGAATGGAGCCGCGCTCCGCGAATATATAGGAACATCAGCCAGCCACGCGCTTGCACGGCCCCAGTAGAACTGGCCCGCATCCTGATAGGCTTCTTCCAAATCCTGGGAGCAGGTTTCGCGGTATTGCGGATAGATGGGTTCGACACCACCATCCTTCAATCGTAATGCGCGCTGAATGGGGAAGCCAAAGCTGGCCACGCTGAAAGCGTAGTCTTTGCGGGTGGTTAGCAGAAGCTCAAATCCCGCCTGCAAATCCTGCGGCGTTACAAATGGCGCAGTTGCATAAATACAGCATGCAAACTCTGCAGGCTGGGCGGTCTTGTCAAGCATTTGCAAGGCATGCTTCACCACAGCAGCAGTTCCCGTATGATCATCCGCTAGCGGCGCGGGCCGCATGAACGGCACTTCGGCGCCAAATCTCCTCGCCACATCGGCAATTTCCGCGTCATCGGTTGAAACTACGATATGATCAAACAGCCCGCACTTCTGTGCTGCCTCAATGGAGTAGCCAATAATCGGCTTGCCCAGAAAATCCCGGATATTCTTGCGGGGAATGCGCTTTGACCCGCCGCGCGCCGGGATAATGGCAAGTTTCATGCGAATGCCCGTCGCAGCGCCGCAACGACACTGTCCTGCTGCTGGTCAGTCATTGCGGCGTAAAGCGGAATGGTAATGGCGCGGTCGTAGTAAGCTTCACTCGCCAAGAAATCACCGCGCTTGAATCCCAGTGCCCGGTAATAGGGCTGCAAATGCACCGGGATATAGTGAACATTCACGCCAATGCCAAATTCGCGCAGTTTTTCGAACACAAAAGATCGATCAAGATTTGTCCGGCCCGCATCCACTTGCACCACGTAGAGATGAAGCGCCGAGTGGGAATATTTGACGCGTGTGGGCCTTGTCACGGCGATATCACAGAGCAGCTCGTCATAGCGGTCAGCAATTTGATGCCGCCTCGCAACAAAGGAATCCAGCCGCTTCATCTGGCTCAAGCCGAGCGCTGCCTGAATATCTGTAAGGCGGTAGTTGAGCCCGAGTTCGGTCATCTCATAACACCACGGCCCGTCGGGCGCAGCTGACATCTCCTCCCCATTGCGCGTGATGCCATGGCTGCGCAGCCGCCTCAGCCGGGTCGCTAGCGCAGCGTCATTGGTCAGCGCAATGCCGCCTTCGCCAGAAGTTATGATTTTCACCGGGTGAAGGCTGAAAACCGCGATATCGCTGAAAGCGCAGTTGCCAACTGGCAGCCCTTCATATCTTCCACCGATCGCATGCGAAGCGTCTTCAACAATCCTGAATCCATATTTGGCGGCGAGCCCGGCAATGCTTCGCATGTCAACCGATTGCCCTGAAAAATGGACCGGAATGACAACTTTCGGCAAACGGCCCGCGCGGGCGGCAATCTCCAGTTTTTCCGCAAGGAGTGCCACAGACATGTTGAGTGTGCTGGCGTCAATATCCACAAAATCAACATCCGCCCCGCAATAGCGCGCGCAATTGGCGCTTGCCACAAATGTGTTGGGCGTGGTCCACACAAGATCACCAGCGCCCACATCCAGCGCCAGGCATGCGATATGCAATGCCGACGTGGCGCTGTTAACAGCAACAGCGTATTTGGCGCCGCAATAGCTTGCCACCGCATTCTCAAATTCAGGAACTACTGGACCCTGAGTCAAAAAATCCGAGCGCAAAACCGCCGCAACTGCTTCAATATCCTCATCCGATATATCCTGGCGGCCATAGGGAATCATAGTTCAGCCATGTCGTTGAACTTGAGAATATCCGCAGTCGAAAGAAAATGCGTGTTGCCGCCGGAATTGTACTCGAACCCCCGCTTTACCGCTTGTCCCTGCTCTCCGAGAGAGTTCCGCTTGAAATTACTTGCGTTGGAATGAAAAATGATCGAGGGGGTCATGACATAGTGATCATCAAATTCGATTGTCAGATGCGAGTCGTCAGAAGGGCACATGATTTCATGCACTTTTTCACCAGGCCGGATGCCGATGATATTTTGCTTGAGTTGTGGCGCAATGGCCGATGCCAGGTCCACAATGCGAACAGAAGGAATCTTTGGCACAAAAATTTCGCCACCCTGCATGCGTTCAAAATTCTTCAGCACAAAGTCGACGCCCTGCTGCAAGGTAATCCAGAAGCGCGTCATGTCCGGGTCCGTTATTGGAAGCGAATCCGCGCCCTTTGCCACCAATGACTTGAAGAAGGGAACCACGGAACCGCGTGAGCCCACCACATTGCCATAGCGCACCACGGAAAATCTTGTCCGGTGGCCGCCCGCCATATTGTTGGCGGCCACGAATAATTTGTCAGAAGCAAGCTTGGTGGCTCCATAAAGATTGATCGGATTGGCGGCCTTGTCGGTAGATAGGGCAATTACCTTTTCCACCTCATTGTCAATCGCTGCGAGGATGACGTTTTCAGCCCCGTGAATATTCGTCTTGATGCATTCCATCGGGTTGTATTCCGCTGCCGGAACTTGCTTTAACGCTGCGGCATGGATGACAAAGTCAATTCCCCGCATGGCCTGGCGCACCCGTTCCTTGTCGCGCACATCGCCGATAAAATAGCGCAACGCGGGTGAGTCATACTCCTGCTGCATTTCATACTGCTTGAGTTCATCGCGGGAAAAAATTACAACGCGGGATGGCCTGTAGCGGGCCAAAATGGTTTTCACATATTTCTTGCCAAATGATCCTGTTCCGCCTGTGATCAGGATTGACTTGCCGCTAAACATTAAGCTTTCCCCAACATGATTTGCATTGATAACTATCGAAGTTTTGCGAGGAAAGCCACATTTTCATGGTCTTGCAATTGGAGTGACAGAAACGCGGGAGAGCGTCAGACCTAGAAGCCAGCCAGCCTCCTCTCCCCCTCCACAATCCTTCTCAGCCAAGGCACATCCGGCGCCTCCCAGTTGGGTTCCTGGCCGCATACGAGATCAAAAAACGCTACCGCCATCGAAGGGCTTTCCAGGGTGTTTTCGCGAAAGGAATCCCAGAAATTGGGGTCGTCCGCCTTTGCGGCAGAGGCAGGTTCCTCATCGCCCATCTCTTTCAAAATGGCGGCGGCGACTGACAGGCAGAAGCTCGTATAGGCATAGCCCTCCGGCCAGCGTTTCAGGCGGTGATCGATTTCGCCGGGAAGCTCCGACAATTGCTGCTTAAGGTCGGCCACGGACCGTAAAGGCTGGGCCGCAATAAGCTCCTTCAGCATCAGTCCCGCCGCATAGATCACAAAATCCCGGCGGTCGGTGCTGGCCAGATATTTGGAATTGTCAAACGCCATGCGCCAGCGCGAGAAGGCCTCGGCCAGGGCGGCGTGGTCCACCTCCACCGTGAGGCCTGTGCCTTTGAACAGCAACTCCATGTTGCGTTCGAACGACCACAGGATGGTTCGGAAGCGCCGCGCCTCGTGGGCCAGATCATCGACGCCCAGGATTTCAGTTTTGAGGGGGGTGAGCATCTGTTCAGCTCCGCCGCAGCAGCAATTCGCGCGCGGTGGCCTCATTGGTGATCAGCACGTTGCAATTCACCAGCTTGATGGCCCCCAGAATGGAATCCACCTTCTCATGCCCGCCTGAGGCAATAATGCGCGAAGGGACGCCCCGCAATTGCCCCAGCGGAATGGACATGACGCGGCTGTTGAGCGGGTGGTCGACCAAAACGCCATGTCCATCATAGAAATTATAGAGAATGTCGCCAACGGCTCCAAGCCGCATAAGCTCCGTGCGCTCTTCTTCCGAATTGAAGCCAAAACGGAAGGCGGTGGAATCCGGCGCCATGTTGCCAACGCTCAAGAGCGCCATGTCGAGCCGCTCGGCGCGGCGCAGCACATCGCGCAGGCCGCAGCGCTCAATGAGCGCCTCTTTTGTCTCAGGGGAATCGACAACCGCGGGCGCTGTCAGCAGATAGCAGTCAGCCCCCACAATACGGGCGAACTGCCAGGCGAATTCCGCCGGATTATAGCGCCTCGCCTGCACAATGCCGCCCAGCAACGATACCACCTGGACATTTTCCAGCTGGCGCGGCGCCAGCGTTTGCAGCGACTCGTAAAGCGTCGCTCCCCAGCCCACGCCGATGGACATGTCATCGGTCAGGCAGTCGGTGATATACATGCCCGCCGCCACGCCGATGGATTTGTTCACCAGCGCCGCGCTGGCGGGCTCCGGCACAACGACCGCCTCCCGCAAGCCGAAGGCCTGCTTCAACTGCGTCTCAAGCTCGAAGCATTCGGCGATCTCGCCTTCAATCCAGATTTTCACTTCACGCTGCTTCAGCGCCTCGTTGATATTGCGAACGACGGTCACCCGGCCAATGCTCAGCTTGTCGGCGATTTCGTTCTGGGTGAGGCCTTCCACATAATACATCCAGGCGATGCGCAGCCGGTTGCGCGCCACGCGGCCAGCGCCGCGCTCATCCGCCGCCCGGTTTTTTCGGCTTATTGTTTTATCGAGCATCGTGATTTTCGGCCTCGCAAAAACCGCTTTTTCATTTAACCCTGTCAGGTATCAGGCGGGAAAGATACATAAATATCATAAAACGGACTTTTGTACAAATAGTGGCGTGGCATAAAAATATGGAGAATCCCGGATCAAATCGATTTACACACGCATGTTGACTGGCAAACGGAATTTTTCGATAGTTTCAAACGAAACATTTGCATTTTCAAAATGAATTAAGTACTATTTTGCTGTCTGCATTGAAAGAAACTTGCGTGCATTCTGACCTGACGGCATGCAAACCCCCCAATAAGCGCAGGCCAATCATATGGAGGAAACAACAGATGCTAGCTAAGAAATCCGGCCTCATCACCAGAAGGTCGCTGCTGAAATCAACTGCCGCCACAGGTGCCGTCCTGGCAGCGGGCGGCGTCAACATGTTCAACGTCAACGGCGCATTCGCCGCCATGGCAAACCCGGCTGATGTGCTGAAGGACATCAGCGTCGGCAAGATGGTTAAGAAGGAATATCGCGACCAATACAAGCTCGGCGACAGTGACGAACTCTGGGATTCATCAAAGGACTGGATTCGCACCGCCGACTGGGAAGGCATCCGCAAGGAGCACGCAGGCAAAACCGTCCGCTTCGCCGTCGGCGCTGCCGACCGTGAATCGGCAGCCGATCAGGTTGCGCCTTTTGAAGCCCTGTCCGGCATCAAGATTGACCTTGTGGCCATTCCTGATGACTCCATGTACGACAAGATCGTTGCTGAATTCCTCGGCGGCAACGCTGGCTTTGACGCCATGCAGTACTTCTCTCCGTGGATGGGAGACTTCGGCGCCCAGGGCTTCCTGAAGCCGATGGACGAATATATCGCCAAGTGGAAAGTGCCGTTTGACGACTTCTATCCGACCTATCAGGCCAACTACGGCAACTGGGCCGACAAGGGCATTCTTGGCCTGCCCTTCGACTGCGACATCCAGCAGGTTCACATCCGTCCGTCGGTGTTCAAGAAGATCGGCATTGAGGCAGACCGGGTCAACGCCATCCCGACCTATGACGACATGATCCGCATTGCGCCGGAACTGAACAAGGTTGAGAAGGGCGTGAATGCCATCGGCATGATGTGCGGCCGCGGTTTCTGGGCCACCTACACCTGGCAGCACATCGCCGCCCAGTATGGCCTCGAACTGTTCAACGACAAGTGGGAACCCACCTTCAACAACGATGCTGGTGTCAAGGGTCTCGAAACCATCGTGGCGCTCTCCAAGCATGCCATTGAAGGCGTGGCTGCGGCTGACTGGCCAACCAACCGCGCCGCCTGGCTCGGCGGCCAGGTCGCCTGCAACATCTCGTGGCAGGACTCAGGCACGCAGGCCACACGCCCTGACCAGTCGAAGATTGGTGATGACGTCCTCACCATTTATGAACCCCGCGTCGCTGGTGGCCGCTATGCGCCACCGAACATTGCTGGTTCGACGAGCAGCGTAGCTGTGACCTCGCCGGAACCGGAAGCGGCCTTCCTCATGCTGGCCTACCTCACGACCGCTTCGATCATGGCCATTAACGAAGCCAACGCCAACGGTGTTGCGCCTGGCTACAGGTCGGTTCTCACCAATGAGAAGCTGCGCGCCGTGTCCCAGCCCGCCAAGGTCTGGTCCGAAGCGCTCGACTACGCCTGGTGCGCGCCGCGTCTGCCGCAGGGTTTCCAGATCGACCAGGAAATCGGCTTCCTCATCAACAAGGTGGTTGTCGGCGAAATGCAGCCCAAGGCCGCCCTCGACGAGGCCGTCGTGAAAGTCAAGGACATCATGACCAAGAACGGCTTCTATGCCGGCAAGGACCCGATGAACTTTGCCGCCACGGAACCCGGCTTCTGGATGGGCAAGGGCAAGACCGCCCCATTCTGATCTCCCTCGAAAACTGGTGGCCGGAGGAAACTCCGGCCATATTTCTGCTGACAATGCCGGAAAGAAATAATAAATAATTCCTATGAATGAATTGGTGCTTCCAGCCATTGGCACCGGCAAGCAAATACGCCGCCGCAGCCGGTTTATGCGGAAGGCGTTTCCGTATTTTCTCGTGGGTCCCGCCGTAATTTATCTCCTCGGCATCACGCTTTATCCCGGCATCTATGCCGTCTACCGCAGCCTGCACACGGGCAAATTCAAGCTCGACTATGTGGGCTTTCAGAACTACCGCGAACTC
>JANMHO010000075.1:0-6378 GCA_031375195.1 Rhodobiaceae bacterium | reverse complement strand
GACTCGATCAGAGGCACACACTGAAAGGCCTTGATGGCCGAGCGCGGGAAAACGGGCGTTTCTATATCGCCAGCGGATTTGAGCACCCTGCCCCCGCCATCCACCACGCAGAAAGCCCCCGTGTGGCGGCTTTCAACGATCCCTCCGCGGGTGACTTCGGCAATGACCGGATTTGGCACGTTAACTTCCTTTATTAAATTGTTATTTGCAAAGATCAGATAGCACGTTACTGCGACAATTCCACGTTTTGTGATTCGCGTTTCAAGCCCTATGTAGCGTTTTTTATTTGGCATGAGGACCATTGAAATGATCAGCAAAGCCCTTGTGTTCCAGCACATGGATGACGAGCCTCCCGGACTGTTTGGCGATTTCCTGCGCCAGCGCGGCGCGGACATTGACGTTGTCATGCTGCACCGGGGCGAGGCCATTCCATCTCTCGCCCCTTATGATTTCCTGCTGGTGATGGGTGGCGCCATGGATGTTTGGGAAACCGGGGCGCATCCTTGGCTGCTGGCTGAGAAGCAGGCCATCAAGGAATGGGCGATCAACCGCAACCGGCCATTTCTGGGGATTTGCCTGGGCTTGCAGCTCTTGGCGGAGGCGTTGGGCGGCAAGGTGGGTTTGGCCAGGAAGCCTGAAGTTGGCATCGGCGAGGTCAAGCTTTCGAGATTGGGGCGCAGGCACACTGTGACGAGCGGTTTGAAGCCCACGTTGAACGTCATGCAATGGCATCACGCGGAAGTGACCGAATTGCCGGAGGGAGCCGAGATTCTGGCGACGTCTGCAATTACAAAGGTGCAAATCATGTCGGTTGCGGACACACTGCTTGCCACACAGTTTCATGCGGAGCTGACGCCGGAACTGGTTGAGCGCTGGGCGCATATTCCGCAGTATATCGACTGGCTCAATGAGGCTCTGGGGCCGGGCGCCTATCCGCGGGTGCGGGCCAGAGCGCTGCCGCTGATGCCCGAATTGGAACAGATGAGCCGGACATTGTTTGACAACCTGCTGAGCGGCAAAGCGCTGCGCAAGGCGGCGTAATTGATGCCTAGCCCGCCGGGCGCTTTATTTTGTGAATCTGAATCACACCCGCCAAAGGCTTTGTCGTGTTGATGCGCTTGAGGTCGATGCCCTCCACGAATTCGGCGACGAACTCTGAGGCGGGGTGATTGATGATCCTGGCGGGCGGGCCCACCTGCTCAATCTCGCCATTGTTAAGAATGGCCACACGGTCCGCCAGTTCAAAAGCCTCTTCCTGATCATGGGTCACAAACAAAGTGGTGTGGCCGGTGCGGGTGTGGAGCTCGCGCAGCCAACGGCGCAGATCCTTCCTCACTTTCGCGTCGAGTGCGCCGAAAGGTTCATCCAGCAACAGAACGCGGGGCTCGATGGCGAGTGCGCGGGCGAGCGCCACCCGCTGGCGCTGGCCACCGGAAAGCTGGGAAGGAAAGCGGTTCTCAAGGCCATCGAGTTGAACCAGGCTGAGAAGATCGGCAACGGGCGCGCGGATGCCGGCTTCGGCGGGCCTCGTGGCGCGGGGCCTGGCGCGCAGGCCGAAGGCGATATTGTCCATCACGTTCATATGGCGGAACAGCGCGTATTGCTGAAACACAAAGCCAATGCGGCGCTCGCGCAGGGATAATTGATTGGCATCAATATCGTCAAAGAAAACCTCGCCGCCATTCTGCTGTTCAAGGCCCGCAATGCAGCGCAGCAGCGTGGTCTTGCCGGAGCCCGAAGGACCGAGAAGCGCCACCAGCTCACCCGCCTCAACCTGCAACGAAACACCACGGAGTGCCGCGAACCGGTCGAAGGTTTTCTCCAAATTTCTTACGCTGACGGAAACCGACATGTGCTGCTCCTGAAAAGTTAATGGCGATGGCCAGCCGCGAGTGCATCCGCGTAGCGCCATTCAAGAAGGGATTTGAGGAAAAGGGTGACAAGGCCGAGGCAGGCCAAAAGTGTGGCCACGGCAAAGGCTGCGGCAAAATTATAGTCATTGTAGAGAATCTCGATGTGCAGGGGCATGGTGTTGGTGAGGCCGCGGATATGGCCCGACACGACCGACACGGCGCCAAATTCGCCCATGGCGCGCGCGTTGCACAGCAAAACGCCGTAGAGCAGCGCCCATTTCACGTTGGGCAATGTGACATGGAAAAACGTGTGCCAGCCGGAAGCGCCAAGCGTCAGGGATGCCTCCTCTTCCGCCGTGCCTTGCGCCTGCATCAGCGGAATGAGCTCACGCGCCACAAAGGGGAAGGTTACAAAAACCGTGGCGAGCACGATGCCGGGCACGGCGAAAATGATTTCGATGTTGTGCGCCTTGAGCCATGGGCCCGCCCAGCTTTGCGCCCCAAACAGCAGGACATAGACGAGGCCGGAAATAACCGGCGATACGGAGAAGGGCAGATCAATGAACGTAAGCAGCACGTACTTGCCGCGAAATTCGAACTTGGCGATGGCCCAGGCGGCCGCCAGGCCAAATGCAGCGTTGAACGGCACGGCGATTGCGGCCACCAATAGCGTAAGCTTGATTGCGGCAATGGCGTCAGGATCGGTGAAGGCTTCGAAGAATACCCAAGGCCCGTTGCGGAAGCCTTCCACAAAGACGATGACAAGGGGAAGGAACAGGAAGGCTGCGAGAAAAGCCAGGGCTGCTCCAATGAGCAGCAGCCTGATGCCCTGCCCTTCGCGCGCAATATCGTTCCTGTGATAGCCTGATTGCAGAGTGATATCAGACATAGCCAAGTTTCCTGCGGCTCCAGGCCTGCGCCATGTTGAGGATGAAGAGCAGCGCGAAGGAGATGGCCAGCATCAGGAAGGCAACGACTGTGGCGCCGGCATAGTCAAACTCCTCGAGCTTGATGACAATGAGAAGGGGCGCGATTTCCGACAGCATGGGAATATTGCCGGCGATGAATATGACCGAGCCATATTCGCCAACGCCGCGCGCAAAGGCGAGGGTGAAACCGGTGAGCAGTGCGGGATAGACCTGCGGCAAGACGACCTGGAAAACGGTGCGCAGCCTGCTGGCGCCGAGAAGGGCCGACACCTCCTCAATATCGCGGCTGCTTTCTTCGAGCACGGGCTGCACAGTGCGGACGACAAACGGCAAGCCAATGAAAATGAGGGCGAGGACAACGCCCAAAGGCGTGAATGCAATCTTGAATCCAAGCCCGGCCGCAATTGAACCTATCCACCCATTGGGCGCGTAGATGGTGGCCAGCGCTATGCCCGCCACGGCGGTGGGCAAGGCAAACGGCAAATCCACCGCGGCATCAATGAAGCGGCGGCCAGGGAAGCGATAGCGCACCAGCACCCAGGCCAGCAGCAGGCCAAACACCGTATTGACCAGTGCGGCAATCAAGGCTGCGCCGAATGACAGGCGAAGAGCCGCCAGTGTCCGGGGGTCCGCTGCAATCGCAAAGAAACCCGCAGGCCCGATGCTGGCGGCCCGCAACGCAAGCGCTGCCAGCGGTATCAGCACAACGAGGCTGAGTGCCGTAACGGTGAAACCAAGAGCCATCCCGAAACCGGGAATGACGCTTGGTTCCGCCACGCGCCTGAGGAGGAGCGCCATTCGGGGCTAATTGCTTGGCTTATAGAGCTGGTCGAACAACCCGCCTTCAGCAAAATGTTTCTTTTGTGCCGCGGCCCAGCCACCGAAGGTATCGTCAATGGTGACGAGATCAAGCTTCGGGAAACGCGCGAGGTCCGCAGGGTCGGCCGCTGCCGGGTCCGACGGGCGGAAGAAATGCTTTGCCGCAAGCTTCTGGCCGGTTGGCGAATAGAGGAATGCCAGATAGGCCTCGGCCTGCCTGGTGGTTCCCTTGGCCCTGGCGTTTTCTTCAATCAAGGCCACCGGCGGCTCCGCCTTGATGGAAAGTGTTGGCACAACCACTTCGAAATTCTCAGCGCCAAATTCCTTGAGCACGAGGAAGGCTTCGTTTTCCCAGGAGATCAGCACATCGCCAAGCCCGCGCTGGGCGAATGTGGTGGTGGAGCCGCGCGCACCCGTATCGAGCACCGGAACATTCTTGTAGAGGTTGGCGATGTATTCACGGGCCTTGATTTCATCACCGCCGTTGGCTTTTGCCGCCCAGGCCCAGCCTGCCAGATAATTCCAGCGCGCACCGCCTGAGGTTTTCGGATTTGGCGTGATGACAGCCACGCCTTTCTTGGTCAGGTCACCCCAGTCCTTGATGGCTTTGGGATTGCCTTTGCGCACGATGAAAACAATGGTGGAGGTGTAGGGGGCCGAATTGTTGGCGTTGCGCTTGGCCCAATCTTCGGGGAGTTTTTTGGTCGCCTTGGCAATCTGGTCAATGTCGCCAGCAAGTGCGAGGGTTACAACATCCGCATCGAGCCCATCGATCACGGCGCGGGCCTGTTTGCCGGAGCCGCCGTGGGATTGATTGATTGTCACAACTTCGCCCGTCCTGGCTTTCCAGTCGGCGGCGAATGCTTCGTTGAACTCCTTGTAGAACTCGCGGGTTGGATCATAGGACACGTTAAGCAGGGTTGTATCCGCGAGCGCTGCAGAAGCTGCCGAAATGACCGAAGCCAAGGCAATGGCTGCAATTCCAAAATTCACTTTACGACGAATAAGCTTGATCGACATTTGCATCTCCTGTTTCAAAATCGATTGCCTAATACTATATAGAATTAATAGTGAATCAAGCTTTTTGTTCTCTATTTCGAACAAATCGTACTTTCTTCAGGAAATCAAAATGTTAGGCCGTCATCAAAATGCCGGTTGAATTATCGGCTAACAGTTTCGCAGCATCAGAATGTTGCATGATTTGAGCAAGCGAGGTGTTTTCGAGGGCACCGAGATATTCGCCGTAGGCCTTGGCAAAGGCCAGGCGCAATTCACAACTGGATTCATCCCGGCAATCGGCGCAGCGGCGATAGGCCGTGCGGGAAAGACAGGATAATGGGGCTATTGGACCATCCACGGCGCGCAACATGGGGCCGATGTAGATCAAGTCAGCCGGTTTCAGCAGCTCATAACCGCCATCGCGGCCCCGTCGGCTGGAAATATAACCGGCAGCTTTCAGCAAAAGCAGGATTTGCTCAAGGAATTTTCTTGGCAGTTTTTCCTGGAGGCTGAGCTCGCGAATTTGCAACCCAACGCCTGGCTTGGCCCGGGCAAGGGCCACCATGGCCTTAAAGGCGTATCGTGCGCGTTGTGATATCATGTCTATCAATTCTGTAGTATATCAGGCCAACATGCAACAGAAAACTTGCTTGAGGAGGGACCATGCGCCACGCAGCCCTCAAACGAAAGCCAAGCGCCAAGCTGCACAGTCAACTCCAAAATTTTTCCAAATCCGTCATTCCGGCGAAAACCGGAATCTGTTAACCATCAAGGAGATTCCGGCTTCCGCTGGAATGACGGCAAGGGAGTTTTGAGGTCATCATGGCGCAGTCGGACAAGGTTAGCAAAGCCCTCAAGGATTTGAGCATGCACCGCGCGAGCCTTGCGCCTTTCGATATGCGAAAGGCTTTCGCCGGGAACGCCAATCGCTTTGCGGAATTTTCGGCCTCTCAGGACGACCTGCTGCTGGACTATTCCAAATGCGCGGTGACGGCCAAGACCATGAAGCTGCTGCTGGCCCTGGCCAAGGCGGCGGATGTGGCGAAGAAGCGCGATGCGATGTTTGCGGGCGAGATTATCAATATCACCGAGGGCCGCGCGGTTTTGCATACGGCGCTGCGGAACCAATCGAAGGCTCCGGTGATGGTGGCGGGCCGCGATGTGATGGGCGATGTGCGCGGTGTTCTGGCGGCCATGGCCAGGTTTTCGGATGAGGTACGCGCCAGCGAAATCACCGATGTGGTGAATATCGGCATTGGCGGCTCTGATCTCGGACCCGCCATGACCACGCTGGCTTTGGCGCCCTATCATGATGGACCGCGGCTGCATTATGTCTCCAATGTGGATGGCGCGCATATCGCAGATACGCTCAAGACGTTGAACCCGGCGACCACGCTGTTTCTGATCGCTTCCAAAACCTTCACCACCATCGAAACCATGACCAACGCCAAAACGGCGCGGAAATGGATTGTGGAAAAGCTGGGCGAGGCCGCCGTGCCTGCCCATTTTGCAGCAATTTCAACGGCTCTCGACAAGGTTGCCACATTTGGGATTAACGCGAATCGGATATTTGGATTTTGGGATTGGGTCGGCGGGCGCTATTCCATCTGGTCGGCCATTGGCCTGCCCTTGATGATTGCCATCGGAGCCAGCAATTTCAAGCGCTTCCTGGAAGGCGCTTACGCGATGGATGAGCATTTCAGAACGGCGGAGCCTCTGCAAAACCTCCCCGTGCTGATGGCGCTCATCGGAATTTGGCACAGGAACATTTGCAAATA
>JANMHO010000054.1:0-10878 GCA_031375195.1 Rhodobiaceae bacterium | reverse complement strand
GGCTGGCGTTCCAACCGTGGTGCTGGGCTTCTTTGCGGCACTCACCGTCGCACCCCTTATCCGCAGAAGCGGCGAAGCTTTGGGGCTGTCGGTTGCTTCGGAATCAGCGCTTGCCGCTGGCCTGGTGATGGGCATGATGATTGTGCCGCTGATTTCATCGCTTGCCGACGACATCATCAATTCCGTCCCGCAATCCCTGCGCGATGGCTCCTATGCGCTGGGGGCCACGAAGTCAGAGACCATCAAGCGGGTGGTTCTGCCAGCAGCGCTGCCGGGAATTGTCTCGGCCTTCATGCTGGCCATTTCGCGCGCCGTCGGCGAGACCATGATTGTGGTCATGGCGGCTGGCCTAGCCGCCAATTTGAGCTTCAATCCCCTGGCAGCAGTGACAACCATCACGGTTCAAATCGCCACACTTCTGGTGGGCGACCAGGAATTTGACTCGGCCAAAACGCTTTCAGCGTTCGCGCTCGGCTTCGTGCTGTTCTGCTTCACGCTGGTCCTGAACTACATCGCACTGCGCTTCGTGCAGAAATACCGTGAGCAGTATGACTGATTTCTCAAAAAAACTGGACCCTGCGCTGGTTGCAAAACGCTACGCCAGCGAGCGGCGTTTTCGCGCCTACGGCGCTGTGGCCCTCGCGGTTTCCGTATTGTTTCTGGTGTATCTCATCGTTGATATCGCGGTGAAGGCCTGGCCGAGCTTTTTCGAGCATCATGCTGTGCTCCAGGTTGAATTGGATCCCGCCAAGATTGATGCCGCTGAAATTCAGAATGGCGATTTTGGCGGCGTCATCAAGGCGGGCCTCCGGGCCCAATTTCCGAATGTCAAAAGCCGGGCAGAATCGAAAAAGCTGCTGGCGCAGCTGTCGACGGGAGCCGGTGATGACTTGCGCATTGCCACGGTTGCAAATCCTGCGTCGATTGGAACTACTGTTACCGCGAATGCGCTGCTGTCTGACGACGCTGACCTCTATTACAAGGGGATGCTCGCTCCCACCTTGAAGACTGCCGGAGAAACCAGCCTGCAGGTGGCGCAAGAGGGCGAGGCGTATTTGTTTACCGGCGATCTTTCGCAACTGGTCGCGGGACAGATTGTCAGGGCCAATGGCGGCGCGTTTCGCATTACTGCCGTTGATGCGGGCATTGCGAAAGCGGAGGCATTGCTTGCGCCCGAGACCTTGAATTCATTGGCACCCGGCAATTGGGACATTCTTTCATTTGCAGACATTGAAGCGGACCGGCGCATTGATGACCGGGCCGTGGTTCTGCTGGAGGCGATGCGTGACAAGGGGATTGTGGAACAGCAGTTTGCCTGGCGCTTTTTTACGTCAGGCGATTCACGCGAGCCCGAGCTTGCCGGGCTTCGCGGCGCCATCACCGGATCACTGCTGACTGTGGCCATGACGCTGCTTTTGAGCCTGCCGCTGGGAATTGCAGCCGCCATTTATCTTGAGGAGTTTGCCCCCAAGAACAACTGGACCCAGTTCATCGAGGTTAACATCAACAACCTTGCGGCCGTGCCTTCAATTATATTCGGCCTTCTGGGGCTTGCGGTATTCATTGGGTTCTTTGGCTTGCCACGCTCGGTTCCGTTGGTGGGCGGGCTGGTTCTGGCGCTTCTTGTCCTGCCAACAATCATTATCGCATCACGCGCTGCCTTGAATGCCGTGCCCCCTTCAGTCAAGGAGGCCGCCCTGGGTGTCGGGGCCTCGCACCTGCAGGCCATTTTCCACCACGTTTTGCCCTTGGCTGTGCCTGGCATCTTGACCGGGACAATTCTTGGCGTTGCGCGCGCCCTCGGTGAAACAGCGCCACTTCTCATGATCGGCATGGTGGCCTTCATCGTGGATGTGCCCAATGGCTTTAGAGACGCGGCAACTGTTTTGCCGGTTCAGATCTACCTGTGGTCCGATCTGCCGGAGATTGCATTCCAATCGCGCACCGCTGCCGCGATCATCGTTCTTCTTGTCGTACTTTTTTGTCTCAATGCCGTCGCCATCTATCTTCGCAAACGTTTCGAGCGCCGCTGGTAAAGGTTAGCCGTTAGGGAAATTGTCATGGATGCCACCCCACAGAAATTGCCATCAAACCCGATCCCAAGAATACTTGCGGAAAAGGAAACCAAAATTGTCGCCAGGGACGTGAATGTCTATTATGGCGACAAGCATGCCATCAAGCATCTCTCGATAGATATCCCAGATCGGGCCGTATCGGCTTTCATCGGCCCATCGGGATGCGGCAAGTCAACATTCCTGCGCTGCATCAACCGCATGAATGACACCATTCCCACGGCGCGGGTGACCGGCCAGATTCTGGTTGATGGCAAGGATATCTACGACCGCGACCTTGACGTGGTGCAGCTGCGGGCGCGGGTCGGCATGGTGTTCCAGAAGCCAAACCCATTTCCCAAGTCCATATTTGAGAACATCGCCTATGGCCCGCGCATCCATGGCATTGCCAAGTCAAAGACCGATCTTGAAGAAATCGTTGTCACCAGCTTGAAGAAGGCCGGGTTGTTTGAAGAGGTGAAGGATCGCCTTGGCCATTCCGGCACAAGTCTTTCGGGCGGACAACAACAGCGCCTGTGCATCGCGCGCGCCATTGCGGTGAACCCGGAAATCATTTTGATGGATGAACCCTGTTCTGCGCTTGACCCCATTGCATCCGCGCGCATTGAAGAACTGATTGATGAAATCCGGCGGAATTACTGCATCATTATCGTGACGCACTCCATGCAACAGGCGGCGCGCGTTTCGCAACTCACGGCGTTCTTCCATCTGGGCGATCTGGTGGAAATTGGCGACACGGACGACATGTTCACCGCGCCCAAAAACAAAAGAACGCAAGATTACATAACTGGCCGCTTCGGCTGATTTCTTAAACGGAGAATTTGATGCCTGACCATACTGTCACAGCCTATGATGATGAGCTTGCCAGCCTGAAGCAATTGGTGGCGCAGATGGGCGGGCTTGCCGAAGAGCAATTGGCCAAAGCCATTGATGCCATCGCCAAGCGTGATGTCCGCCTGGCGGATGCCGTGATTGTTGGCGATGAAAGGATCGATGAACTTGAACGCCAGATCGAGGAGAAGGCCATTGTGACCATCGCCAAGCGCCAGCCGATGGCACAGGATTTGCGCCAGATCATCGTGACAATCCGCATCGCATCAGATCTGGAGCGCATCGGAGACCTGGCAAAGAACACGGCAAAGCGCACCCATGCAATTTCAGATGAAATGCCACGCAAGCTGGTCGCGGGACTGACCCGCATGGGAAAACTGGCGCAGGAGCAATTGAAGAATGTGCTGGATTCCTATGCGCAAGGCAATGCGGAAAAAGCGATGCAGGTCTGGCGGTCAGATGAGGATATTGACGCACTTTATAATTCGATCTTCCGCGAACTCCTGACCTACATGATGGAAGACCCCCGCATGATTGGCCCCTGCGCGCATTTGCTGTTTGGCACCAAGAACATGGAGCGCATTGGCGATCACACGACAAATATCGCGGAGAACATTTATTTCCTCGTGCACGGGAAAATGATTGCAGAGGAGCGGCCCAAAAAAGATTCCACCAGCACCACCAATTTTCCGAACAAGTGAGAGCTGAAACATGTCCGCTTCGATCCTGGTTGTTGAAGACGAAGAGCCTATCCAGATCCTGCTGAGCTATAACTTCGAGGCCGAGGGCTACCGGGTGCGGGCCACGGCGCAAGGGGAGGATGTTTCCCATCTGGTTGGCGAAGAGCGTCCGGACCTGATTGTGTTGGACTGGATGCTGCCTGGCATATCGGGCATCGAGGTTTGCCGATTGCTGCGAGCGCGGCCAGAAACGCGCGATATTCCCATCATCATGCTGACGGCGCGGGGCGAGGAAACCGAGCGGGTGCGCGGCCTGGCGACGGGCGCCGATGACTATCTGGTCAAGCCCTTCTCCGTGCCGGAACTCCTGGCGCGGGTGCGCACCATATTGCGGCGCGCCAATCCGGATGCGGTTGCTGAATTATTGAATGCGGGAGACATTGTGCTGGACCGCAGGGCGAGAAGAGTCACGCGCTCCAAGCGCGACGTAAATCTATCGCCGACGGAATTCCGCCTGCTGGAACACCTGATGCAGAATCCGGGGCGGGTTTATTCGCGCGCCCAACTGCTTGACGCGGTGTGGGGGCGCGACATCTATGTTGATGAGCGCACTGTCGATGTGCATGTGGGCCGCCTGCGCAAGTCCCTGCAGCGTGGCCGCGAGACTGACCCCATCCGCACGGTGCGCAGCATGGGCTATGCCTTCGATGAGCGGTTTGGAAAAGCCTCCTAGCCAAACCTTCTCTGCCGGCGGTCCTGCATGGGCTGGTAGGCCGCTCTCGCGTGGTATTCGCAGTAGGGCGATTTATCGCGCGGGGAGTGGCCGCAGAAACAGAAATCTTCCGCGCCAGGATCGCCTATCGGCCATTTGCAGGTTTTGTCTGAGAGATGAAGGATGGTCACGCGCCCGCCCTTTGGCAGATCGACCAAACGCAGGGGCTGGGGCTCTGGCAAGGTGATTTGCCGCTGCAGGAGTTCGACGCGGGCAAAAGTTTTTAAAACGGCGTTGCCAGCGCTTGGCATCGAGGGCGAGCTTGCTGGCCTGCCCGGATGGCTGGGTTCGCGGGTTTTGCGTGGAGCGCGGGGCTCGGTTGAGCGCGGCTGGGTAATCCGGCCTGAAAGATTCAGGCGGTGCACCTTGCCGATCACCGCGTTTCGGGTGACGCCCATGCCAAGCTTGGCGGCAATCTGGCTGGCGCTATGGCCCTCGGTCCAGAGCCTCTTGAGAAGCTCAACACGTTCATCGGTCCAGGGCATTTTTTCGGTGCTCATGACTATCGGCTGCATATCGTTCATGGTGAATCCCCCATCATTCGCCAAAACATAGTTCTGGCGTTTTTTCCTCTAAACCTGACTCTGAAACGCTACCTGTCGTAGCTCTAGTGAGCGGACACTACTATACGCGGTGACTCAACTTCAAGAATCTTGCCCTGCGAATTAAATGTTTTCCCCAGTTAATCGCGCTGTTGCTTGCTTAAAAATCTCTTACCAACATCATGAATCCGATTGAATCAGAGGTCCATGCGCTGTTTTGACTCAGGCCATGATTTTGCCGCCAAACGCTGCATTTGACCCTGCGCAATCATGCACTTATAGTGATATCGAGCTTCTTGCGCCGTTCCCAATGCGGCGCATTTTGCTTTGATTTCAAGGGTTCGACGCCAATGATCGCAGCAGTGTTGCCAACTTACAACCGTGCCAAAATAAATTTTGAGCGCGGTGAGGGGATGCGGGTTTTCACACCAGAGGGCGACGCCTACCTGGACTTTGGGGCAGGCGTTGCGGTGACCAGTTGTGGACACTCGCATCCACATCTGGTCGCGGCTTTGACCGAGCAAGCGAAAAAAATCTGGCACACCTCCAATATCTATCAAATGCCGGGGCAGGAGAAGCTGGCCGCGCGGCTCATTGAAAACACTTTTGCCGATACGGTGTTCTTTACGAACTCAGGCGCAGAAGCACTTGAATGCTCGATCAAGATGGCGCGAAAATATCATGCGGCGAAGGGCCATCCGGAGCGCTTTCGGATCATTACATTGGAAGGCGCGTTTCACGGCCGCACACTGGCAACCATAGCCGCAGGTGGCCAGGCCAAATATTTGGAAGGCTTCGGCCCGAAAGTCGAAGGCTTCGACCATGTGCCTTTCGGCGACCATGACGCCTTGAAGGCTGCCATTGGACCAGAGACAGCGGGCATATTGATTGAGCCCATTCAGGGCGAAGGCGGGATTCGACCAGTTCCAACGCAATGCCTGAGGGGTTTGCGCGAGCTTTGTGATGCGAATGGCATTTTGCTTCTCCTCGATGAAGTTCAATGCGGGATTGGCCGCACGGGAAAATTGTTCGCCCATGAATGGGCAGGGATCACGCCAGACATCATGGCGATTGCAAAAGGCATTGGCGGCGGGTTTCCGCTGGGGGCGTGCCTTGCCACTGAAAACGCTGCGCAAGGCATGACGGCTGGCACGCATGGTTCCACCTTTGGCGGCAATCCGCTGGCGACAGCCGTGGGCAATGCGGTGCTTGATGTTGTCCTGGCCGACGGCTTTCTCGACAGTGTCTCGCGGCGTTCGCTCAACCTCAAGCAAAAATTGGCGCAGCTCAAGGACAGTTTCCCCTCCATCATCGAAGACATCAGGGGCCAGGGCCTGATGATGGGCATCAAGTGCAAGGTTCCCAATACGGAATTCCAGGCCATCGCGCTGGACCACAGGCTTTTGACGATTGCCGCGGGCGACAATGTTGTCCGCTTGCTGCCGCCGCTCGTTGTGACTGATTCAGATATTGCCGAAGCTGTCAGCAAGCTCGAGATGACCTGCCGCGCGCTGCAAGCCCAGAAAGCCGTGGCCTAAAATGCCTCCGCAGCATTTTCTCGATCTCTCGGAGTTTGAAGGAGCAACGCTCAGGAACATCCTGAATTCGGCCAAGGCCATGAAAGGCGCGCGCGCCGGGCAATCGCGGGGAGCGCACGAGCTTCATGCGCCGCTCAACGGGAAAATAGTGGCCCTCATTTTTCAGCGGCCATCGACGCGCACGCGGGTTTCCTTCGAAGTGGGCATCCGTCAGCTGGGCGGCGAGACGCTGCTGGTTTCGGCCAGCGACATGCAGATCGGCCGGGGCGAAACAATCGCCGATACGGCGCGCGTTCTTTCGCGCTTTGTTGACGCCATCATGATCCGCGCGCAGCACCATGATGACCTTCTGGAATTGGCGCAGCATGCCACGGTTCCGGTGATCAATGGCCTGACCGACAAATCACACCCGTGCCAGATCATGGCGGATATCCTGACGCTTGAAGAGCATGTGGGGCCGCTGGCCGAGCAGACGATCGCCTGGGTGGGCGATGGCAACAACGTCGCCACTTCATTTGTCCACGCGGTGACCAGGATGGGCGGGAAATTGCGCCTGGCCTGTCCGCAATCGCTCGGTGTCAACCCCAGCGTGCTGCAATGGGCGCGCGTCAACGGGGCGGATATCACGGTCACTTCATCTGCCGAGGTTGCGGTGAATGGCGCGTCCTGCGTGGTGACCGACGCCTGGGTTTCCATGCATGACGGGGATGCCGCCAATCGCCATAACCTATTGAAACCATTTCAGGTGAACGCCGCGTTGATGAAGCGCGCGGCGCCGGATGCCATCTTCATGCACTGCCTGCCGGCGCATAGGGGCGAGGAAGTCACCGCCGAGGTGATGGACGGCCCGCAGTCCGTGGTGTTTGACGAGGCGGAAAACCGCCTGCACGCGCAGAAGGCCATATTGCTCCATTGCTTTGGCCTGAAATGACAGAGCCACACGACACAGTCATGCCCTTTGAGGTCCGGCCTCTCGGGGTTCGCGGGCGCATCGTCAAGCTTGGCGCGGTGATCGACGATATCGTTCGCGCGCATGACTATCCCGCCGCTGTGTCGGCGCTGCTGGCGGAAGCCGTGGCCCTGACCGCGATGCTCGGCGCCATTCTGAAATTTGACGGCAAGTTTATCCTGCAGACCAAGACCGATGGACCCGTCGATTTGATCGTGGCGGATTTTGCGTCGCCCAATGGCGTTCGCGGCTATGCGCGGTTCAACCGGGAAAGACTGGCCGCGCTTGCCAGCCCGAGGCAGCAGGATTTGCTGGGCAAGGGCTATCTGGCCATGACTGTCGACCAGGGTTCGGACATGGAACGCTATCAGGGCATTGTTCCGCTCGACAACTCGACTCTCGCCGACGCGGCGGATGCCTATTTCCGCCAATCCGAACAGATCCCGACGCGGCTGCGGCTGGTTTCGGGCCCGCTTCTGGCGCGGGGCGAGAAATCCACCCACTGGCGCGCCGGCGCCATCATGGTGCAGCATCTGCCGAGCGAGGGCGGCGCCAGCCCGATCGCGTTTTCATCAGGCGATGCGCCGGAAGGCGCGGAAGAAGAGGTGCGCGAAGATGACAACTGGGTCAGGGCAAAGCTTCTGCTTGATACGGTTGAGGATCACGAGCTGCTTGACCCGACGCTGCCGGCGGAAGACTTGCTGTACCGCCTGTATCACGAGGACGGCGTGACGGCTTATCCGGCTTCGCCACTCGTGCGCCATTGCACATGCTCGGCGGAGAACGTCGAAACCATGCTGCGGAATTTTTCGGAAGCCGACCGCAATGACATGATTGAGAACGGCGAGATCAAGGTGACGTGCGAGTTTTGCTCCAGCGAATACCGCTTCAAGCCGGAGGCGCTTGAGTAGCTAGTGCGGAATGACTTTTGATCGACCCCCACCCCCTCTCCAGACCCTGCAAAGGTTTCCGTGATCGCCACAGCAAGCCGGATGTGGTGTTGACTTACAGCAAACCCGATAAAAATACCCCATGGCTTGCGCGGATTGGAGCGCACAGCGAGCTGTCTTGACGCGGAAAATGGAAGCGTCCCCTTAATTTCTGCACACACGAGAAAGCCAGTCAACACCATCGAAATCCAAAATAGTTTTATGGCGTGTCACCGTAACCCGCTAAACAATTCGCGGAGAGAGGGAAAGTTTCTGCGCCTCTTCTCCCTCGCCCCGTTTACGGGGAGAGGGTTGGGGGCCGTTGCGCCAGCAATGGGAGGGTGAGGGACCGCTGTCAGAGGTTGAGGTGAACCGACTACCTTGGGGTTACTTTCATTCTTGGATGCTCCTTAACAAATTTATCTATGCTCCCATAGTGCTGCTTTACATGCATTTGTACCTTGCGCATCATGCTTGAACCCCGCTCAGGCCATTTATGTTTCTCGAATAGTCCAGCCATGCCACCGTAGTGTTCAACAGCAATGCGGGATATCTCTTTTGCGTCCCATCCTGGAAGCCTTTTTAGCGAAATACCAAACTGCGTAAGCCCCTCACGTAATAGCGATTCAACTGCATCTGACCGTGTGCTGTCCCGAGAGTGTGCAAAATTGTCTATTTCCGCCAATAGCCCCTCCTCCATTCGTACCGACACCGCGATTTTGACCATAAAAACTCCATATCTCAATGTATGCTATTATCTTACATAGTGATACATTGTGATATATTGTGAGTCAATAGATTTCACAACTTGAACACCCCCTAAAGCGGAGAGAGGGAAAATAAGAATACACCCCTTGACAATCTATTCCTATCGATTAATGTTCTTATTTTGTTCTTTATGCTGGATAGGAAACCACCATGGACTGGGCCAGAGCCATCGAACGCAACAGCGAAGCGCTCGTGGGAATAGTTGAAGTGCTTTTCGCCATGCTGGGGCTTGTGGGTAGCGCCACGTTGGCTCGGCTTCCGCGTTCAGTCCATAGCGCCGTGCTGCGGGTCCTCCGGCCCGCCGAATCCGCCATGCGCCGCCTCATCGTCATCGCGGCGCGCGGTCTTGTGGTGAAACTTGTTCCCTCGCGTCCGATGCTGGCGGGGCCAATCGGGAAGGGCGGCGGAAGCAGGCGACCCTCCTTCCAACTCTTCGATCCACGGAAAAACTTCGCAGGTCCGCACCGCCGGGCATTCGCGCGGATTGCCCCGCGCATCCATATCTTCGGAAACGATCCAAGGGTGGTGGCCCTGTGGTCAGCACCCGTGCCCGCCGCCGATCCCGCTCCGCCGCCCGATGGCCTCGTGGGTGCCCAGCGCCTCAGCCGGAGGCTCCAGGCCCTCAAGCTGGCGCTTGATGATCTGCCGCGCCAGGCCCGGCGTCTCGCCCGCTGGCGGATGAGGCGCGAGACCGCAAAAGCTCCGAAGTTCAAGTCGCCGCTCAGGCCGGGCCATCCGCCCGGCTACCGCAGGAAGGCGGTCCACGAAGTCGATGAAGTGCTCATCGAATGCCATGGCCTCGCCTGTGACGCGATGAAGCCCGACACAAGCTGATGCGGAGCAAAACCATCCGTCTACGGATTAATTTGACGGAACGACCGGATGGGAACGGCAAAACCGTTTTCATCCCCGGTGGAGCTGCGCCCGGCGCTCATTGAAAAGTGAATCTGAAATGAAGGCAGCGTTGCTTGATCAAAGAGGCCCTCATCCCAGCAGTTTTGCAAAAACTGCGGACCTGCCGGCCACCCCGTATCAAGCACGGGGCAGGCTCTTCTCCCACCTGCGGCGGGAGAAGGCGAACTACTCAACCACTATCGCCTTCTCCCGTGCGCCTCGCATGGGAGAAGGTCCCGAAGGGGGATGAGGGCCCTTGGACGCAATGCCGCAGCAGCCTTGCCATGAAAGCTTCGCATTTCGCCAGTTCTGACTTGTCGATGTATTCATCGGGCTTGTGGGCCTGTTCGATGGAGCCGGGCCCCACGATGATGGCGGGGATGCCGATTTGCTGGAAGAGGCCCGCTTCGGTGCAATAGGACACCGCGTGGGCGCCGTTGGCGCCAGCGAGATGGAGCGCCAAATGCTCGGCGGGCGAATCCATTTCAGGAGCGAGGCCGGGAACCACATTGGTCTGGCGGTTTTGAATGCCCGCGCCTGAAGCGATTTTCCGCATCGCCGGCTCAAGGCTTGCCGCGAATTTTTCAAAGCGCGCCGGGACCACGGCGGGATCAGCCGTTGGCAACAGCCGGGTTTCCCACTGGAACGAACATTTGCGCGGAATGATATTTTTGGCGGTGCCGCCTTCAATGACGCCCACATGAATTGTCGAATAAGGCGGATTGAACCTGCCCGTGGCATCGCCTTCATCCGTCAGGTCTTCGCGGATGCGGTTGATTTCGCCCAAAAGCTCGCCCGCGATCATGATGGCGTTCACCCCCTGATCAGTCAGGCTCGAGTGCGCCTCATGGCCCAGCACTTCGGTTGAAAATGTCAAAGCGCTCTTGTGGGCATTGACCACTT